>JAUWKC010000138.1 GCA_030607345.1 Planctomycetota bacterium
AGGCCCAAAAAACAAAGCCAATTCAAAACCAATTGGCAAAAAGGCCGCGACCCTTGCCAAACTTCACCAAATACGAGCTACCAGTTCCGAGGTACGTTCCTCCGTGCCTATAAGGCACCTCTGGCCGGGGTTCCTCCGCTACAGGCAAGCCGCGCGCACAAAACAATACCTTATTATGCAAAACAAAGCCAATTTCAAACCCCGCGATGTAAAGCTGCAATATCCGAAACACACCATCCATCTCTCTGTATGCTAACAAACCACAGGCTCTATACAATCAAATTCCTGTTATTCTGTCACCTGTTACTTGCCAAATCCGGGCTGTTATTACTTCCTGCTGCCGGCTTCATTTATCCGCAGCTCAACAATCCTTCTTGTCGAACTCGTGACCTTGACCTTTTCGCTTATGCGAATCGGCCAAATCCAGATTATCTTCTCATTGTCACTAATGACAAGTATTTTCTCCCGCAATTGGCGCGGCGCCTTCGCAGCGGTCAGGAACTTGCCAACCTTCTTCTCACCGGCAAGTCCCAAAGGCCAAAAACGCTCGCCGCCCCGGCGATAAGCAATAAGCAGCGGGGCCTTGAGCCTGTCAAAATCGAACCACTCAACAAGGCTGCTCTTTTTTGCCTTGAATCTCTCAAATGCCCGCTGGTCCGCCTCGACAATACTTGCTTCAATAAGCCAGTCGCCAAACCTCGTCCGCCCGGGCAATGTCACTTCGGCGCTTTCGGCTGCGCTGCGACCCGCATGGTCTTCTTTCTCCGCCGCGGCGAAGACCAGCTTGCCATACTCGCGTCTAACTGTAAAGCCCATTGGCAGCGAAACCGCCCCACAGCCCGGTTCTGGCCCAGCCAATTCCACGGTCCGTTCGTAGTGTCCCTGCGTCAGTGCTGCCTGTGCACAGCCTACCGAACTCAACGCCCGTCGCACAAGCTCAACCTTCACCGCCCGGTGCTGCGCGCTGAAGGATTTCGTCTCAAGACTCACTCCGTCCGGCCCCGTATGAGCCACCTTCGGCCACAGCTTATCCGCCTCTCGGCAAATCAACCTGTAAAACCTCTGCGATGCGCGTGACAAATCGAATAACCGCCCCGCAAGACAACTGCGGCAATCCCGCTCCAACGCCGGTATCAGCCGATGTCGAATGAAGTTTCGTCTGTAGGTTAAATCGTAATTTGTGTGGTCAAGTCGCCATTCGAGGTCTTTCTCCTTCAGGTACCGTACAATGTCATCTCGTGTCAGACAAAGCATCGGCCTGGCGAACTTAACGCCGCCCGCAAATTCGCGTACCGGCCAGATGCCGCCGAGTCCCCGAAAGCCGGTCCCGCGAATCAGACGCTGAACCACCGTCTCGGCGTTATCATCTTTCTGATGTGCCGTCGCTATCCAGCGACTGCCGGCGGCTCTGGCAACATCAAGCAGACTCTCAATCCGAAGCTCCCGCGCAGCGGTCTCAATCGACAGCTTATTGCCGCCGGCATATCCCCGCACGTCGATACGTCTTGTCACTACCTCCAGGCCCAGCTTACCTGCCTCTTTGATTACAAATGCTTCATCCTTCTCGGCAGCCGAGCCTCTCAACTGGTGATTTATGTGTGCACAAAGCAGTTGTGCGCGCAGGAGTCCCCGGCTCTTGAGCGACGCCATCATATAGATAAGTGCGGTCGAATCGGCTCCGCCTGAGACTGCCAGCACAACCTTTCCCCCGCGAGCAAACAACTCGTTGGCCTTGATAAAATCCGCAACCTGTCTTTCAGTTTGCGAGAGCATTTTTTTGCACGTAAAAAAGAAGCGGGCCTGACCTTAATCCAGACCCGCCGATTTCACTCGCCATCAACCGGCTCGGCTTGTTGATACTCCTGCCGAGACGCCTATTTGCTCTTAGTAAGCACCTGCACTCGTTCCCTGGCGCGTTGCATCCAGGGGTCCTTTTGGTCCCTGGCTTCGGCCAATTCCAGCGCCCGACGATACGTCGCCAACGCATCGGCGCGACGGTGGAGTTTCTTATCCAGAAGTAGAGCCTCTCTGTACATCGAAGGATGAGGAGTAATCTTGTCCCACTGATAGCTCCTCCTGTAATACAACAGGGCCAAATCATAGTCCTTGAAATACTCACATATCAGCCCTGCCCTGTACGCGGCGTCATCGATTTTGTCGCTGCTGGGATACTTGCGGATTACGAGGTTGTACTTGCCGAGGGCAAGCCGCAAAAGATTCTTGTCACGAAAAACGCTCAGTGGGCCCGCCGTCCGCTCAATATCCATCGCTTCTCGGTAGAGATAGTTCGCTTCGGGAATCGAATCCGCTGCTCTGAGCCCGGCGTCGCCGACGGTCGCCTCAATAATGTAGTCGTACTTCGCCATCGTTGCAAAGCCGGCAAGCTCCTTTTTCGCCAGAGTAAACTTCGCATGGTTGCCGGACATTTTGTAATACTGTATGAGTCTGTTTAAACTCTGATGATACGCCGCCCGATTGATGGCCACGTCTTCAACCATATCAGTCTCTGTGACCTTGTCCATCTCCAGTCTGGGCGCCGAAGTGAACGGCGTACCGTCGACGGTGGGCAAAATGCGTGCACTGCCGCTGTTAGTGCCCTGACAGCCAACCAGAACGCTGACTGCGGCTATCAGAACTGTGCTAAGCAATATCCTTGCCATAATGGCCTCCTTTCCTGTTGGAATCCGACTTTAACTATAAGAGAATAGCTGCCCCGGCAAATTCGATAACTGTCCGGTCCTTGATTCTTAACAGCACATACACCAAAAACCACGCAATTGCAGGAAATTATCGTTCAAAAGATTGGGCAGTCAAGCATAAAGATTGAAAAATATTTTCGCGGCGGGCGGGGCGAGAGCTTTGCATTTGTGGGTTTGATTGGGTTTGATTGGCTTTGTTTTGGCTTTGATTGGGTTTGAATTGGGTTTGTTTTTTTGGCGGCGTCGGCGGGGGTGTCTAAGTAAGATTGGTTTGCACTGGTTTTTGGCCTTTGCGGGAATTGGCTTTGTTTTTTGGGGGCTCGCAGGGGTGATTTGTGTTCGTAAGTGCTTGTTATAGCTGAGGTTACAGTCATTAGCAGCCCTTTGGAAATTGGCTTTGTTTTGCATAAAAGGTATTGTTTTGTGCGCGCGGCTTCGTTTTTGGTGAATCTTCGCTGCGAGATGTGTGGGTAGTGGGTCGCGGTTTTTTTGATAGGCATAATTGCACCTGAAAAGTAAACGCGCAGGGGTACTGATGTACCCTTCATATTTAGGCCGACCTGCGCGTTTCGTGCGAAAATTCGGGTATTTTGGGAGTGCTCGAAGAGCGTAAGTGCTTATGTGGACAGGAGTAAGAATTTTTTAGAATTTTCGCTTTTTGCTGTTGGGCGCCTGCGCATTTGGTTGATTTTTGGCCGCTCTCGCCGGGATTGCCGACGAGTGCACCTAAGGCGGACGATACGGCAATCTCGAGGGAGATAGGAGATACGACTTATGTGCTCTCTGAGAAGTTAATAGCAAACTGGCCGGTGCAACACCGCTTGCAAAAACCGCTCTTGCTGTCTATAATTACGTCTTATGATAAAGGAACCCACGGTATTAGTATTAGGCGCTGGGGCAAGCTGCCCATTCTATTTTCCTACGGGCACGGAGCTTAAAGCCCGTATCTGCACAGAGCTAAACGTTGGCGATTTATTGTCCGAGCTTCGCAGGCTCACTTTCACGAGAGAACTATGCGCAGACTTCGCCCATGGACTTTCGGCGGCCGCCGTCCCCTCGGTAGATGCCTTCCTCGAGATCCAGGAAAATCACATGTATCTCAAGCTGGGTAAGGCTGCGATCGCAGCTTTCCTGCTGCCGTGCGAAAACACTGGATACCTTTTCGGGGAATGGCGAGAAAAAGAGGCTTATAGCTGGTCGGCCCGCTCGCCCGGTCACAAGCGGCCGCATTATCGCGATCACTGGGACAAGGCCGGCGACGAGGGCAACTGGTATGACCTGCTCGGCAGGTCACTTTGCGAAGATTGTGACTTAGCTAACTTCAAGAATAACAAGGTTTCAGTCATCACCTTCAACTACGACCGCTCACTGGAGCATTATCTTTATACAATGGTGCGCGCTACTTACGCAGGCCACGGCAATGCCGAGTATGCCGCAGCAATAAACAGCATGCCAATTATCCACGTCCACGGCAGCCTGGGCCGCCTGCCCTGGCAGCCGGCCGCCAAGGACGAAGACGGAAATAGCATACCGCACGTAAAATATGATCCAGTCACCCCTAACTCTGACAGAATCTCTCTCGCAGCCAAAACCATCAAGGTAATCCATGAAGCCAAGGACCTTCCCGCTGAATTCAACGAGGCCCGGGCGCTGCTCGAAAAAGCCCAGGGTATCCTGCTGCTTGGCTTCGGCTACCACAAGGCCAATCTTGAGCGTCTGTATTGTGAAGGCTCCCAGACACATAAACAAGTCATGGGTACTGCACGCAACCTACCTAAATCCACTGAACACCGCCTACTAAATACACTCTGGCCGAATCAGCACAATGGAATTTCATTGCAATATAGCTCGGTTTACAACCTTCTATACAATGAAGTAATTCTCAAGTAACACCCCTCGCTCTCATCGAGCCAGGTACGGCCGACCAAGAAGTGCATCGCCGATTCCAAAAAAATAATGCTTAACAAATCCCGTGCCAGTTGCGGGATTGAATATAGATAGAGGTTGGAAACCGAACCAGCCTGGCGGCAAAAATCGCCGAAAGCGGACCGGTATTTTTCTGCGCCGCCTGGAATTTTTCACAAACCGCCTAACTTGTGCATTTGTTATTTCCGTTTCTATTTCCGATTTCCGCGCCGCCGGCGTGGCCAGCATTGGGCCCAACAACTCAGTTCCACTATGTGGTGTCTCTTCCGTTGGAATCCGGCCCTCGACGCACCACTGGATACTCACAGCCTGGTCAGTGCGTTCTGTCCGTTTCCTCTCTGATAGCGGCGTTGGGTGGCGGAGGGTTCGCATAGAAATTGCGAAAAACCAGTAAAAATATTGCGTCAAAGAGTTGAATTTTCCTGGGCTCTTCTACAAGCCCAGTTGGTCAAAAGGTTTAGGAGTAGAAAGTTTTCCGTGTTCCGGCGAGAGTTAATCCATCAGGACCGCTGCCTTTGTGGTCCTGAGGACCTCTTCGAATGTGGTTACTCCGCCGCGTACTTTTTCTATCGCGCTTTGGAACAACGAGGTCATACCCTCTCTGCGAGCCAGCTTGTCTATATCATTTGCGTGTCTTCTTGCTATTGTCATATCACGGATGGTATCCGAGAGGACCAGCAGTTCGGTGACGGCGGTTCGGCCACGGTAGCCG
>JAUWKC010000129.1 GCA_030607345.1 Planctomycetota bacterium
GACTGCAAAAGGTGCGTGCGCAACTGGAACAAAGCAAAGCATACGAACAGCGACTCCAGGAAGAACTTGACAAGCAGGACACTCAAACCATCGCAGTTGGCCGCAGACAGCTTGAAATTGAGGACCTGCAGTTCCAGTTGGAGTTGGACAGAGAGATGTACGATGCGGTTTGTCGGCGGGTTAGGGAGCTGGAGATGGAACGGAAACAGCCCGCAAGGGTCAGGGTAGCGGATTACGCCGACACGCGCCAAGTTCGTGATAAGCGAGTCAAGTATTCGGCGGCTCTTGTTTTTTGCGCTTTTGGTTGCGGGGCGATGTTGGCGTTTCTTCGAGACAAGGCCGACAAAAGCGTGCGCACGCCGCAAGACGTCGCCAGGCGCATTGGTATTCGCATAATCGGCACCACCGTAGACCCACATGCGGTGAGAAGGTCTGTTTTGCCGAAACAGATAGCGGAGGATTATCAGTCTATCAGGGCGAACTTAGGATTGCTAAGCAGCGGCGGTATGCCAAAAAGGCTGGTTATCACGAGCCCGGCAAGACAGGAGGGCAAGACCACATTTGCCATGAATTTAGCGACAAGCATAGCAAAGGAAGGAAAGAAGGTTTTGCTGATAGACGGCGACTTGAGAAAACCGGACATTGGACTACTGTTAAAGCTGCCGAAAGGGTCAAGGGGACTGCAAGACCTCCTGTTCGGAAGAAATGGTGACAAAGCCGTCTGCTCTGTGTGGGCTGGGCTTGATGTGTTGGCGGCTGATTCTCGTAACGCCGCTGATGCTTACGAACTATTGGCTTTGCCGGGGACGGCTCGGCATATAGATGATGTCGGCCAGAAGTACGACCATGTGATTATTGACACTCCGCCAATACTTGCGTTTCCTGATGCCATGCTCTGGGCCAAGATGGCAGACGCAGTTATACTCACGTGCAAGGCTGGTCAAACTTTGACTCCGGACCTCAGAGAGGCCAAGGAAAAGCTCGCCCAAATAAACGCGAGGGTCTTGGGAACCGTTCTGAGTAACGTCAGAGTCAGCCACCGCTATTACCGCTACGGGTACGATTACTACGGAAGCAATGGTAAACAACAGAAAAAGTCCAGGCGTGCCAGCGCAAAATTGCTTTTGCCTCTGCACGAGAGCAAGGACGACAGCCGTGACGACGTCACTACCTGAGGAAATCTGAACCCAGGTGAAGACATGCCTGAAGTCTTATTTTTGAACATACTCGAGAATTGACATGCAATTGGTCGTTGTACACCAGCAAAGAGAGGTCAAATCCGGACACGTTATTGACGGCGGTCTGCTTCGATTTGGCATCTCTAACGAACCTGTGTCGAACCTTGTTTTGCAAGCGCTAAACAAGAGGCCCGCGCTGAACGGTAACGGGCGGGTCAAGGTCGCGGTTCCACAAAGCTGGATTGGACTGTCTCTTGCCGGGAGCCTGCAAATAGACCGTTACGGTAAGGATGTGCAGCTCTTCGGCGGAGGACCCAGACCAACAACGCCGGGGTCGTGGTTTGTCATTTCAAACGGCCAATTTGTTACGCAAATCGGCAGGGAATTGTTGGAGAAGCTGCTGGTGAAAATCGAGACGGATGTCCTGATGCTCGAGGTCCGGCCGGAACTGCGGGGATATTGTGAAAAAGTGCGATTGACAACCGACAGCAGGATTGCAGGTTTTCGCCGGTTATACTCCGATACGGCTGAGCCTGCGGCACTTCCAATCGATTGGCCTGCTCATATTTTCGTCAAAAATGATGTGCTTGAGCGGCTTTTACTGGGCGGCATTTTGCCACAATCCTTTTCAGGATTTTTGAAGAAGTGCAGGTCGGCGGCATTAAGGTTGCAGGCCATCGGTATTGGTGGCGCCGTGTGGGACCTGGCAACGGAAAAGGGCTTACTTGATTTTGCAGCAAACAGGCTTGCTTATTCCGAAAAGCAACGGCCCATCGGAAGGATTGCACGTGGTCGCCGGCCGGCAGGTAACAAGGGGACTAAGATATCTGCTCACGCCAGGATAGTCGGAAACGTGTTGTTTGGGCGAGATGTGAGCATCGAGGCAGATGCGGTGGTTGTTGGTCCCACGATTATCTGCAATAACGTTGTAATTGGCAAAGGCGCTGTTGTGAGGGCATCAATCATTGGCCCTGGTGTCTCAGTAACTTCCGGCAGGCTCATCCAGAGGCGCGTTGTTGTTAGTTCCCGTGACAGGCGGGAGTCTTCCGCACGTCCCGGCAGGCATCGGGCAGCACCAGAGAACGGCCGCGGGCCGGTTTTGGCTGATTACGGTGGCAAGGGCTTTCGGACCTGGCCCGGATTCTCTTACCCACGGTTTTTCAAAAGGCTTGCCGATATTGTCGCAGCCGTAGCGGTGCTGATACTTTTTGCACCTGTTTTTCCTATAATTGCTTTGGCGGTAAGACTTACCTCTCGTGGAGGCGTGTTTTTCAGAGACCAGCGGCAGGGGCGGCACGCAAGACAGTTCAGATGCCTCAAGTTCAGAACCATGCTCGTCGGCGCCGACAAGATGCAACGCAGGCTCAGAGCGCTGAACCAGGCTGACGGCCCACAGTTCAAGATGTCCGATGACCCTCGACTCAGTCCGGTTGGCAAGTTTTTACGGGACACTTATATCGACGAGATACCGCAGTTCTTTAATGTTCTGCTGGGCCAGATGAGCGTGGTCGGCCCAAGGCCCTCGCCTGAGCAGGAAAACACGCTTTGTCCTCAGTGGCGGGACGCACGGCTGTCGGTTCGACCGGGAATCACCGGGCTCTGGCAGGTGTGCAGGACCCGCCAGCCGGGCAAAGACTTTCAGGAGTGGATACATTATGACACGACGTATGTCAGGGACCTTTCGCTGCGTATGGACTTGTGGATATGTTGGCAGACGGCCAGGCAGGTGGTCCGTAATTTCGCAAAGCAGTTTTGAAAGTGACCAAGTAAACGTGAAAGGATAACTAAATGCCAAGAAGGTACTTTAACTGGAAATTGGCAGTTGTTCTGCTGATTGGCCTGGTTGTTCTTGGGGTGACCGCTTACGGGTTGCGTCAATGGCACAGAGGCAGAAGGGCCGAGCACGGGTTGGAAGCAGGTAATAAGGCTTATCAAGAACATAACTGGCCGGAGGCGGCGAGAAACTTCGGTCGTTACCTGGCTGTTAACCACGATGATGTGGATGTGCTGTTTAAGTATGCTCAGGCCCAGCTTAACATCAGGCCGGTCAGACGCAATAACATTCAGCAGGCTGTTGCAGCTTATCGCAGCGTCTTGCGGCTGGACAGGGACAATCGCGCCGCTGTGGTGCAGATTGCTGGTCTGTACCTGCAGATGGCTATGCCCGGGGAGGCCGAGTTAATTGTCCAAAGACAACTGCAAAACGAGCCTGGGACGGGGGACGACCAGGAGCCAGCCGCCCGGACGAGCCAGGACCCGGAACTTCGGCGGATACTTGCTATTGCACTGGCAAGGCAACGGAAATTCACCGAGGCGGCAGAGGAGCTTCGAAGCATCATAGCGGATTGTTCCGACCACGTACCGGCGTACGAGAGCCTCGGTCAACTGGTCGAGCACCAACCGGAGCATTTCTCTGACGAACCGGAGCACTGGTTCGATGAGGCGGTGAAGAATAATCCTTCGTCGGCTTTTGCTTATATAATTCGAGGCGCCTACCATCTCAGAAAAAAGCAGACGGCCGAGGGCCTGGCCGACCTGGAGCACGCGGAAGAACTGGAGATATCTGACCCGGCTACGAGGCTGCGCCTTGCGGTAGAATTTGTAAACGCCCAGGCTTTTGACAAGGCCGAGAACCAGCTTAAGGCCGTGCGGGAGCTTGAGCCGGCAAACCAGATGCTGTGGAGAACATGGGCTCAGCTTGCCTTGAAATCACAGTCGCCCGAACAGATGCGACAGGTAGCCGAGGACGGCTTAAAGGAGCTTTCTTCTCAACCCTGGGATTTCATTCAGGCCGCTGCCGAGCTGTTTATTCGAGCGGGTCAGTTCAGCCGTAGTGCCGAGTGTATCAGCCTGATGCGAGAAAAAGAAATAGCGCCCACAGCTACAGCCTTTCTGGAGGGCCTTTTGGCCGACAGACAGGGCAACCTGCTCGAGGCCGTCAGGTGTTGGCGGCGAACAACGGAACTGGGCGATAAGTCGCCGCGGGTACGATTAGCGTTGGCGTCGGCCCTGTCGCGTTGGGGTGACAGGCAGTCGGCGCTGAGGCAGTTGCAGGTGCTGGTTTCCGAACAGCCGGCCTTTTTGGGTGGGCATTTGGCATTGGCACGGCTGTTGGCTCAGACGGGCAACTGGTCTGAGGCAACAAACCAGGCCCGGGCAGCCGCCCGTATTTCGCCGAACCGTCTCGACGCTGTTCTATTGTATGTTCAGGCCCGAATGGAGTTGCTTGGAAGAAATCAAACGGACGCAAACTCTCCGATGTGGTCTGAAATAGAGCAGCAACTGCACAGGCTTGATGATGCCACGGGCGGCGCTGTAGAGGTCAAACTCTCGCAGTTTCAGCTTGCAATGCAACGGCACGACTTTGCAGGCGCCGAGGTGCTGCTTGCCGAATTGAAGAAATCCGCCCCGTCGGAAGTGAAGATTGCCTTGGCGCAAGTCGAACTACTTACCGCCCGGGAGAAAAACGACGAGGCAATATCGGTACTCAGGAAAACTATAGGCGAATTCCCGGAAGCAATTGGGCCGGTACAAAACCTTGCGATTTTATTGGCCGTGCAAGGCAATCACCAGGAGTGTGAAGCGGCAATCAAAGAAGCGATGGCACGTATCGACCAACCGATTGTGCGGCGTCAATTAGGTTTGCTGCTGACCCAGTTTTACCTGAGTCGGCAGGAACATGAGAAGATGTATGATTTTCTTGCCGGACTCGCCCGGGAAATGCCGAACGATATCCCTGTGAAGCGGCAGCTATTGCGGTGCGAGCGGGTCCTGAATAATTCTGCTGAGGCGCAACAACTTGTCGACGACATCAAGTCCGTTGAAGGCGAGCATGGCTGGCAATGGCGGTATGAACAGGCCAGACTATGGTTCCCCGGCGATGATTTCAAGACCCACTATTCGCAGGTCATCTCTCTTTTGGGACAGAACCTGCTCGAGAACCCGGACGACCAGGCGTGCCGCAGGCTGCTGGCGGCGACGTACGACAAGGCCGGGGAGCTGCAGCTTGCGATATCAACGTACCGCGAGGCCCTGAGCCGGTCACCCGATGACCTGAGTGTGATAATTCCCGCCGCCGCCGCCCTGTACAAGGCAGAAGAATATGAGCAGGCAGACAAGATTCTGCGACGCGCTTCGCAGCTAAAACTAAACCATCCCCAGCTCCGGAAACTCCAGCTCCGGAGTTACCTCAGACGCGGCCAACTGGGTTTGGCTTCAGATATTCTGGAGGACTTCGTCATTAAAGACCCCAACAACCGTAACCTTCTGCTGTCGCTGGCGCTGCTTAAGATGCAGCAACAGGAGCTTGACGAGGCAGGCGAGTTGTTGGCTAAACTGACAGAGCAGGAGCCTAACTCCCTGGCAGTGGCGTCTGGCCGGATAAGGCTGAGTATTGAGCGGGACAGACCCGAAGA
>JAUWKC010000048.1 GCA_030607345.1 Planctomycetota bacterium
GAGTTTATCTCCCTGTTCTACGGAATCGTCGACGTGAAGAATATGGGGATAACGTACTGCAACTGCGGACATGAGCCTGCGGTGCTGCTAAGACAGGGACAAATAATTGAGCTGGACAAGGGCGGGCTGGTGCTGGGCGTTGATAAAGAGGCTTCGTACGAGATTGAGACGGTGGGTCTTGAAGACGGCGACTGCCTGGTTTTTTACACGGACGGGTTAAGCGACGCGGCGAACTTCGACGGGGAATTCTGGGGCAGAGAGAAGCTGCTCGAGACGGCAAAGATGTTTACGTCCGGCTCGGCGAAGCGGATGGTCAAGAACATTCTTGCATACCGAAGGCGTTTTGTCGGATTGGCCGGGCAGATAGACGATACAACGATAATCGTTGTCAAGGTCGACCGAAGGGCGGAGCCGGTGTTTGTGAAGCGGCAGGATTTGTGAAGTGGCGAACCTGGTTGTGACAATTGACGGTACTGCGGCCAGCGGAAAAAGCACGGCAGCCCGTCTGCTGGCGGAGAAACTTGGGGCGAGCTTTCTCGATACGGGCGCGATGTACCGTGCGGTGACACTGGCGGCGCTGGAGGATGGCGTGGAGACGGCCGGCGAAGAGAAGCTTCTGGAAGTCCTTGAGAAAAACGAATTCAGCTTCATAGCGGAACAAGGCAGGACAATGGTGAAAATCAACAACACGGACGTCACCGAGAGGATACGCGAGCCTGATGTTACGGCCAATGCGAGACACATCGCATCAGCGCCGAGGGTAAGAGCAGAGATGGTGCGGATGCAAAGAGAGTTTGCCGAGAAGCACACGAGGGTTATAACGGAAGGAAGGGACCAGGGGACTGTGGCCTTTCCGGATGCCGACGTCAAGTTTTATCTGACGGCAGATGAAACGGTCAGGGCAAAGAGGAGACAGGCCGAACTTGGAGCCAGGAGCGGCGAGAGCGTTGCACAACTCCAGCGGGCTATTGAAGAGCGTGACAGAAGCGACCAGAGCCGACTTGCAGGGCCGTTAAGGCCTGCGGACGATGCTATTGTGGTCGATACTACGGACTTGAGTATTGAAGAAGTTGCGGAAAAACTTCTGGATTTTATAAGGGAAAGATGCCAGTAGGAAGACTTAAGTCAATATGGTACCGGCTTAACTGCTGGGGGTGCAGAATTGGGTGCGTCCTGTTTTTTCGCCTTCGCATTTACGGGGCGCAGAATATCCCTGCCGAGGGAGGTTTTCTGCTCGTGAGCAATCACCAGAGCTATCTGGACCCGATATTTTGTGCGGCGTTTCTGCAAAGGCGGATGTGTTTTCTGGCGCGGGACTCACTTTTTGTGCATCGGCTTTTCGGTTGGCTTATCCGTTCGCTCAATGTAATACCGGTCAGGCGAGGCCATGCGGATTTATCTGCAATGAAAGCGCTGATAGCCAGGTTGAAGGATGGCGAAGCGGTCTGCATATTTCCGGAAGGGACGCGGACAAGGGACGGAAGGATTGCGCAGCTTCGTCCGGGCTTTGGTCTTCTGTGCAGGCGTGCAGAGGTTCCGGTTGTTCCGGTGATTGTCGACGGGGCTTTTGAGTGCTGGCCGAGGCACAAAAAGCTCTTCTCGCCGGGCAAGGAGATTGTCGTTTCTTACGGCAGGGCCGTGCCGGCGAAAGACGCAAAGGAAATGAATGACAGAAAACTTGCAGGCCTGCTGACCGAGGCGCTGCGGCGGATGCAAAAGGATTGCCGGGTAAAACACGGCAGAGAACCTTATGATTATCAAGCAGACAAGGAGTTCGGGGCGAACGCTGGAGGTTGAGCCGGCCGTCAGGGGCGGGCTTAGCGCCAACGTGAGAAGCTTCGGTTTATGATGAAAGTTATACTTGCGAAAAAGTGCGGGTTTTGTCCCGGCGTTAGAAGTGCCATAAGTACGGCCGAGGAGATACTGAAACAGCGAAAGCACGTTTACAGCCTGGGACCCATCATTCATAACAAGGACGTTGTGGAACGGCTTGCAAGAGCGGGGCTCAAGACTATCAACAGCGTGGACCGGATACCGAAAGGGACGGTGCTTATTCGCTCTCACGGCGCGGCCCCGGAACAGATAGCCAGAATCGAAGAAAAAGGGCTGAGGATTAAAGATGCAACTTGTGTATTGGTTAAGAGAGTGCAGCACATAGCCAAACACCTGGATGAAAGCGGCTACAGGGTGGTGATTATCGGGGATGAGAAGCATCCTGAAGTGAAGGCGGTGGTAGGCTGCGCAAAGGAGGTGACGGTCGTGGCCGACAGGTCGGATTTGCACAAGCTGCCGAAGAATGCGAAATTAGGCGTTATCTGCCAGACCACGCAAAGCCCGGAATACTTTGGTCGAATGGTTGGCGCGATAGCGGCAGTGGACTTCGACGAACTGCGAGTGATAAATACGCTGTGCAAGGAGGCAATAAGGCGGCAGGAGTCAGCGGTGAAACTGTGCCAGAACGTGGAGGTAATGTTCGTGCTCGGTGGTCTGGAGAGCGCCAACACGCGGAAGCTGGCGGAACTTTGCAAAAGACATAACAGCGAGACATTTCATTTGCAAAACTGGAGTGAATTTGATAAAAGCGTGGTTTTTGGGAAAAAAACAGCCGGGGTGACAGCAGGTGCATCGACACCTGAGTGGATAATCGACGAGTTCGTGGGCAATCTGGTGGCCCTGGAGCATGATGTCGAATAAAATAAGTCTTTCGCAAAGGAAAAACGTTGCTATAATTGGGAGCTTTGACCCAAAGTGTATTTGGGCTTTGCATTGGCAGGCGGCTGACGTCATCGGACACATCGGCAAATGAGTGTCGCGGCTGAGCCAATGCGTTCTATATAACTGGTAATGTAGAGTTCAGCTTGTGCGGTGTTGCACAGGGGCCTGTTGGCGTGAATGTGGGGCGTCGGCAGCGCCTGAAAAGAGACTCCACAGAGGAATTGGGTTTTATGGTAGATAGAAATATAGTTAACAAGTTAGGTTTGTCCCAGGACGAGCTCGACAAGCAGGTCGATGAGATGTTCAGTGAGGAGGACGGTGAGTTTCTGGAACAGGTATTGCGGACGAAGGTAGATTCACATCTTCCGGGTGCGATTCTGAAGGGTACCATTGTGACGCGGCTGGGCAATGATGTCATCGTTGAACTTGGCCTGAAGAGTGAAGGTGTAGTGGATGCGGGCGAGTTCGACGAACCGGACGAGATAGAGGCCGGCAGGGAGATAGAAGTTCTTCTGGAAGATATCGAGTCGGCCGGGAGCCTTATCGTGCTGAGCAAGCGTAAGGCCGACCGCATCAGGGGCGGGGAGACGATTATCGAGACGAAGAAGGAAGGAGACATAGTAACCGGCAAGGTCATAAGACGTATTAAGGGAGGTCTGCTCGTCGATATTGGTGTACCGGTTTTTCTTCCGGCTTCTCAGGTGGATATCCGAAGGCCCGGTGACATAAGCAGATTCATCGGTAAAGATGTGGACTGCGTGGTTCTGAAGATTGACGTGGAAGGACACAACATCGTCGTATCCAGGCGAAAACTCATTGAAGAGCAGCGTCGCCACAGCAAGGAGAAGATAATGGCCGAGATAGAGGTCGGCCAATGGCGAAAAGGCATTGTCAAGAACATTTCAGACTTCGGCGTTTTTGTGGATTTGGGCGGTGTTGACGGGCTGCTTCATATTAGTGATTTGAGCTGGGGCAGGATTTCACATCCGTCTGAAGTGGTCAAGCTGGACGAAGAGCTTGAGTGCGTGGTTATCGGCGTAGACAAGGAGAGCGAGAAGATTTCTTTGGGTCTGAAACAGAAGTCGCCGAGTCCATGGGAGAACGTGGAAGACCGGTATCCTGTCGAGGCAAGAGTTCGCGGGACGGTTGTGAATATAATGAACTATGGTGTGTTTGTCAGGCTGGAAGAGGGCATCGAAGGACTGGTTCACATCAGCGAGATGAGCTGGACGAGGCGTTTGGCGCATCCTGGCGAGATGGTGAATCTCGGGGACGAAATCGAGGTGGTGGTTCTTAACATCAATAAGGACAAACATGAGATTTCGCTCGGGATAAAACAGACTGAGATTAATCCGTGGACAATCGCTTCTCAGAAATATCCACAGGGCACTATTGTCAACACAACGGTCCGCAGCATGACGAATTTCGGCGCGTTTGTGGAAATAGAACCGGGTATCGACGGCATGATTCACATCTCTGATTTGAGCTGGACGAAGAAGTACAATCATCCGAGCGAGATGCTTGAGCGTGGCCAGCAACTGAAATGCGTTATTCTGAATGTTAACGAGGCGAAACACCGAATATCCCTTGGAATCAAGCAGTTGACAGAGGACCCGTGGGTTCGGGCGATACCAGAGAAGTATATTCCGGGCCAAATCGTCAAGGGTAAGATTACGAAAATAACGAACTTTGGGGCGTTCGTTGAGCTGGAGCCTGACCTGGAGGGTCTTCTGCACATATCGGAGCTTTCGGACCACAAGATTGACAAGCCCCAGGACGTCGTGAACATGGGCGAGGAAGTTGAGGTTAAGATTCTCCGAATCGACCCTGATGCGCGAAAGATAGGGCTGAGTCTTCGCAGGGCTCGTTGGGCTGCAGAAGAACAGGCAGCCGAAAGTGAGCAGACAGAACAGGTGGCCGCATCGGCGAGCGAGGTGGAAGAACCTAAAGAAAAACCGACGACCGAGGAGGCCTCGGCCATGGAACCTGAGCAAATCGAGCAAACATCCGATGAAGGCAACGCTCCCGAAGAGCCAGGAGAGATAACTGCCGACGAAGATAAACCGGCTGAGGAAGAGAAGGCTGCTGACGAGGAGACCGCCGCTGGCGAAGAGAAGGCTGCCGAGGAAGAGACACCTGCCGACGAAGATAAGCCTGCTGAGGAAGAGACACCTGTTGAGGAAGATAAGCCTGCCGACGAAGAGAAGCCGGCTGAAGAAGAGACAGCAACCGAGGAAGAGACGCCGGCTGAGGAAGAGACGCCTGCCGACGAAGAGAAACCTGCCAAAGAAGAGACACCGGCCGAGGAAGAGACGCCGGCTGAGGAGGAGACACCTGCCGGCGAAGAGAAGCCGGCCGAAGAAGAGACAGCAGCCGAGGAAGATAAACCTGCTGAGCAAGAGAAGAGCACGGGCACTGGTACCGATAATTAGACACTTTAGCAGCGTTACTGTTCCGTCACGCCTATCTATGTAAACCTCCGCGCGCATTGAGCCGATACTGGAGATTGGCTTGCGTGGACGATTGGTTTAATCATCCGGTAAGGAAGCTAAGGTCGAAACGAATTTGCCCTTATGGCCGGGGTCGAAAGATTTGGCCGGCCGGGCGGGAGTTAGCCATAGCATTTGACGCCACCATAAAAGACTATCTGAAAGAAATTGATGAATCGCCGCTTCTGACCGTTGAAGAGGAACGGGAATTGGGCAGGCTCATTATCGACGAGAACGACCCGTGGGCCAGAGAACGATTAGTGCGAAGCAATCTGCGGCTGGTGGTGAACATCGCCAAGAAGTACGGCAGTCGGGGGATGAGCCTTGGTGATTTGATTGCGGAGGGTAATCTGGGCCTGATAAAGGCCGTGGACTATTTCGACCCGGAGCGGGGGACACGATTCAGCACGTATGCAGCGTGGTGGATAAAACAGAGCATAAAACGTTCGCTTCTGGAGAACGTCCAGCCGGTTCACATTCCCACGTATATGGTCGCCCTGATAAATCAATGGCGTCATACGGCAACGGAGCTGGAGAGCAGCCTTGGCAGAGTACCCGACGCTGAGGAGATGGCGGATATTATGCACCTGTCTTTGCGAAAGGCCAAGGTGGTTGACCAGATAGTCAAGATTCTCAGTTCGGTCAGGGACACGAATGGCACCGAAGACTCAAACGAAGAGCCGGCAGGCGAGCTGGCACTGGAGGACCAAAGCGGCGGCAAACCGGAGGACCGGCTGGTTGAGGATGAAGAAAAAGCAAAGGCAGTGCGTTTGCTCGACGAAATTGACCCGCGGGAGGCCCGCATTCTGAGGCTTCATTACGGACTCGACGGGAGAAAAGCATTGACGCTCAGACAGATTGGCGAAAAGCTGAAGCTGACGCGGGAGAGAATCCGCCAGATCCAGCACGAGGCCCTTACGCGGCTCTACAACTGTATGAACGAAAACTAACACCCAAGGACGCCAACAAGCCTTGCAATTGTTACGCATATCTGTTAAAGAAAACCTTTCATTGAACGAATAGTCCGCACACCGGACAGCGGCGTAACATTTGGACTTATACCAGGTAAGGCAGGTGCACAGTGGCTGAAGAGACGGACGTTAAGAAATACATTCGGAGCATACCGGATTGGCCGAAGAAGGGGATACTCTTTCGCGACATCACGCCCCTATTGGCCGAGCCGAAGGCATTGAGTGCGGCCCTGGATGGGCTGATTGGGGATTTTGCAGGTGCAGAGATTGACTACGTTGCGGCGGTGGAGGCGCGTGGTTTTATTTTCGGTTCGGCGATTGCAGAAAGGCTTGACGCCGGCTTCGTACCGATAAGAAAGCCGGGCAAACTACCGTTTGATACCGAGAGTGTCACCTACGACCTGGAGTACGGCAGCGATACTTTACAAATTCACACCGACGCGATACGAAAAGGCGCAAATGTCTTGATGGTTGATGACCTGCTGGCAACGGGGGGAACAATGGCGGCGGCGTGTAAGCTCGTGGAAAAAACAGGCGGCAGAATCGTCGGCATAACGTTCCTTATCGAACTTGCAGACTTAGCGGGCCGGGAAAAACTCCGAGGATACAAACTGAAAAGCGTCATATCATATTGAACCGGCGGCAAGACTCCAGCGGCGGCGAAATCGCCAAATACCAGAGTCGATGCACAATTCTCTTGACATTAGTGCGTCAATCGGGTAGCTTATAATCAAGCTGGAGAGAGGCAGGCACTGGTTTTCAGCAAGGCTTTTGCGCAAGAAGAGTACATTCTGCGGCGAAGACGTCACGCTTTGAGCAACTGAAAATGCACGGCTGACGAGGGCGGCACAAGAAATGAAGAAACGAGCCTTTATTGCTATTTCAGCGGCGTTTTTTTTGTGGGGGCAGATTCTGGCGCCCAGCGTTTCCGCCGGTCCTACCACGCAACAGGATGCCCGCAGGATTGTAGCAGGCTGGCTCGAATGCGATTCCGAGCCGCTTGGTGCGTCTCTGGGTCAGCAAATCGGCAGGGTCGAAACCTTCAATGATGACAGCGGCGAACCGGCCTATCACATCGTTTATCTGCAGCCGCGGGGGTTTGTTATCGTGGCAGCCGATGACATGGTTGAGCCGATAATCGGTTTTGCCGAAGGGGGCGGCTTTGACCCGTCGCCGGATAATCCTCTGGGCGCACTGGTAACGAGGGACATCGGCGGACGAGTAGCAGAAGCGCGGGCCGAGACGGCGCATCGGTCGGCCGCGGCAATAGAAGCAGCAGCAAAGGCCAGGGCCAAATGGGACACGCTCGAAGGACTGGCTGAAGGTATCGGGGTAATGGGGCTGTCGTCCATCTCGGACGTACGCGTCGAGCCCCTCGTACAGAGTAAATGGAACCAGGGAACTGCCTGCAGCTATTGGTGCTACAACTACTACGCCCCGAATCATTATCTTTGCGGCTGCGTTGCGACGGCTATGGCGCAGGTTATGCGGTACCATCAGCATCCCACCAGCGGGATAGGGGTGCATACGTTTCAAATCGAAGTTGACGGCACCCCACAGAATGCAGATACTCGCGGCGGCGACGGCAGCGGCGGAGCATATAGCTGGGGCGATATGGTACTGGAACCTGGTTGCAGCAACTATTCCGACGCACGGTGGAAAGCCATAGGGGCGCTTTGTTACGATGCCGGCGTAACAGTGAATATGAATTACACCTCAGGCGACTCGGTTGCCGACACCCGCAAGGCAAAAGACGCACTGACCGGGACTTTTGACTACGACAATGCAATCAAGGCTTACAACTCCGGCAGTAACATCGGCTCAGGGCTCAACGGTATGGTCAACCCCAATCTCGATGCGAAAGACCCTGTTCTTCTCGGTATCAAGGGCGCTTCGGGTCACGCCGTGGTGTGCGATGGGTACGGTTATAACTCTTCGACGCTGTATCATCACCTCAATATGGGCTGGGGCGGCGACGACGATGCGTGGTACAATCTGCCGACTATTAATTCCTCTCCATCGTACAGTTCCGTGTACAAGTGCGTTTACAACATTCGGGTCAATACCGCCGCCGACGGCGAGATGATAAGCGGTCGGGTATTTGACCCCAACGGCGATATTATGAGCGACGTCACGGTGTATGCCGAACCCAACGGTCAGGCGTACTGGCTTGGCGCACAGTCCGACAGCAAGGGGATATATGCGTTTGACGACCTGGATTCGGCCACCAACTATACGGTCAACGCCCTGGCGGACGGATACGTTTTCACCAGCCAGAGCATCACAACGGGGACGTCTGCTGACGGTGGTAATACTTCGGGCAATGTCTGGGGCGTTGATTTGCATAGTGGTGTGCTGGAGATTACAGCTATTACACCAGGGGCCGGACCGGGAGGGAGCTATGTAAAAATCGAGGGTGATAACTTCGGGGTTTCCGCCGGGAGCGTGCTGTTTCCGTGCCTTCCGGAAGGCAGTCCGTACGGCCAGGAGGTGCAATGGAGCGACACCGTGGTCTATTGCCGGGTTCCGAAATATGCGGTGAGCGGCGATGTCAAGATATATACGGCAGGCTACGC
>JAUWKC010000039.1 GCA_030607345.1 Planctomycetota bacterium
CCGGAATTATGATGGCAAGGCAATATGTGCCTGAGATACTGAGTTTCAGGCTGTGCCGGCACTTGTTCGCAAAATGGAGCACCGCCGCACACAGATTCTTTCGACAGGATGTCCAACTCCAGCGGCAGAGAACCATTGCCGAGACAATCACGTGGGTTTTGGTGACGTGCAGTACGGTCGGGGCAACCGGATACATCATATACGTTAATATAGCGAAATCCCTGTCACTCACGGCAGGCGAGATAATGATGTACTCGGCCGCCTTCTCAGGGGGTATATCTGGTCTGCGGGTGGTCCTGGAAGGCGTTTCCGGTATCTATGAAAATGCCATATTTCTGCACAACCTCGTCGAATTCAACAAGCTGAAGCCGCGAATCGAAATCAGCAACGAAGGCAAACCGGTGCCGGCCCGCGTAGAATCCATCGAACTGCGGAATGTGAGCTTCAGGTATCCCGGCGCCGACGTGTACGCATTGAAAAATGTGAGTATAACCTTCAAACGCTCACAGGGCACCCTGATTGTGGGAACCAACGGCGCAGGTAAAACAACACTTATAAAACTGCTCACAAGGCTCTATGACCCCACCGCGGGGCGGATACTGCTCAATGGCACGGATATAAGACAGTTCGAGATACAATCGCTCCGGCGAACGATAGGAATCATATTTCAGGACTTCATCCAATACGCCTTTTCGGCCCGCGAAAACGTCGGATACGGAAGTATAGAAAACCTCCAGGACACCGACAGAATACTCAATGCCGCCAGGCAGGCAAGAGCCGATTCTTTCCTCACGCAGCTTCCCCGGCAATATGACACTATACTGAGCAAGCTGTTCAAAAATGGCCAGGAGTTGTCACGCGGCCAATGGCAGAGAATATGCCTGGCAAGACTGTTTATGAAAAATGCACCGGTTTTTGTTCTCGACGAACCGACCGCAAACCTGGATATCGAAACAGAGGCGCACCTGCTTCAGGAAATCGCCCATTTGTCAAGAGACAAAATATGCGTCTTCGTATCTCATAGAATGTTCCGGAAAGATATCTGCGACCAGATAGCCGTGCTGAGCAAGGGCAGAATGGTCGAGGCCGGCAGCTATGATAGTCTCGTCGCACGCGGCGGCGAGTTCTCAAGACTGTCCGCGCTGTACCACAGCTTGACCGAAAAGGACGTTGCCTGTTCGCTATAGGGGAGATAGAACCGCGGCAGAGACATACCCGTCATAGCGCACAGCCAATCTCCACGGGCTCGCACGCCGGCCGGATGTAAAGAAAGTTTGCTTTCCAAACCGGTTTAGGTCATAATAAAACCTTCTTAAAACGATTTCAGGCACCCGTCTTGTATTCGGAGTGCCGGCAGCATTCAGGAGACCTGCCATGCCTTTGCCGGGCATACTGAATAGAACTATGTTCTTTACCGTGCTGAATTGCTCACTGCTGCCCCTCGTAACGTATTGCGACCCCGCCGGTTGCAAGTA
This sequence comes from Planctomycetota bacterium, assembly GCA_030607345.1. The sequence continues at coordinate 1,476 of JAUWKC010000039.1, forward strand.
TGATGTTACCGCAACCATATCTCAAACGCGCTCGGAGGTTCACGCTGCAACTTGGCTGACGTATCGAAACCGGGGTCCCGAAACGCTTGGTGAGCTGATATTTCACTTCCGCGGCTCAGAGAAAGATTTCTCCGTTATCGACAAGTCCGAACGACCCTTACAGATAGGGCCTTTTGTGGATGCCCACGGTGAAGCCAAGAGACATTATTTCGTTATACGATTAGCTGACCCGCTTGAAGCGGGCGATTCGACGCGGCTGCGAATAAGCTCGGAAACTACTATTCTTGACCGATACGGAATCAAACATCTCGAAGACTGCTGGCACCCTAAGGTGGTGGCACGGGCAGGGGGGCAATGGCAGACCGGCGCCGATGATTTCGCGGATTACCGCGTCACCATAGGCCCGATTGCGCAGGCTCTTATCCCCGCGTCGGGCAGACTAATCCAACGCCGGAAGGATGAGGACGGCTTGTGGACTCTTACATTCGAGGCGTCGAAGGTGCCGAATTTTGGCATTGTGCTATCGCACTGTGACCACGTTGTTTCACAAAGTGACGATGACGTGGTTATCAACTGCTTTTACCTTAGCGACAGGGACATCGCCGAGAGAATGCTCGACGTCGCTGCGGACGTCGTACGGTTCTACCGAAATATGTATGGCTTCTATCCCGATACGCTTCTGAACATTATTGCTTTCGACGGGACTGATTTTGGAGGCGGTCCCATCGGCAGCAACATCGTGCATGTCAATAAAACGTTCCACCAGGACCAGGATAGTACAATATGGGCGGTCGCTCATGAAATTGCCCACGAGTATTGGGGCTTCAACTGGGTCGTAGGCCCCAGACAACAGGCAGCGTGGCTGTGTCTGGGAATGGGGCTTTGGTCCGACCTGCAGTATATGCAGGCCCGGAACAAGGTGGGCCGGAATTCCAACATATTAAACGATTATTTTGATGCATTAAAAAAAAGCCTCAACACCAGGCTTGAAAAGCTCGCCGCTGAAGATGTGCAAAACCGAATGGACGAAAATCCGCTGGCGCACAGCAAAGGGCACGTCATAGCATTGATGCTTGAATACCTTCTGGGCAAAGACACCTTTCACAAAATAGCGAAAACCACGCTCGACCGCTATGCGCACCAATTGCTTACGACGCCACAATTCCAGGATATCTGCGAAGAAATAAGTGGCCAGGAACTCGGCTGGTTTTTTCAACAGTGGGTCTTTAGCAACGATACCCTCGATTACGCAATAGCCGACGTTAAATCGACCGACGTCAACTCCAAACAGCAAATCACGGTCACAACAAAAGCACAAGGCCGTGCTCTGATGCCGGTGGACGTTCTGCTGGAGTCCGCAGACGGCGTCCGGACCTGTCGGCGCCTTGCCAGGGGACAGAACTTGTGCACCTTTGTTTCCGACAAAGCCTGGCGCAGAATAATCCTGGACCCGAATAACCACCTGCCGGACGCCAATAGAGCCGACAACATCAGGATGAATTTGCGGCTTGAATCAGCATTCGAAATACTTGAGGTGGACCCCGGGGATAAGGCATGGGGCCTAAACCTGCTGAAGGTCAACGTGAAAAACACAACAAATCAAGAACGCCCTCTGGTTGTACACATCGGAGGCAAGGTGCCAAACGCCTGTAGGTTCGGAAGGGGAGATTATTATGTCATCGACGCAAACGATTGTCACTGGATTGAGCATTGGTATTGGATACCACCGGGCCACGGCTCATTTAATATGACCGTCAGCTTCAAGGAACCGGTAAGTCCTTCACCCCCGTGGAAGGTGGAACCTTTTCTCGTCAGGACATATCCCGTTAACTTCTCACTGCCAAACGATAAATGTAATAACCTGACAATCACGGAGAAGCTGCCCTTTGCCAGAAAGTACTTTCCGGATGTCAGGCATCTCGACCCATTTGAGTGCTTCAAAGCAGAGCATTTTGTCTTCTACTGTAGTCCGAACACACCGGCGCACAAAGATATCAAAACTCTGATGGCCGAGCATGAATCGGCCTTGAAAAAGGTCTGCGATTTTGCCGGTGTTACTCCGGACGAGCCAATTGTCGTCTTCTTCTATCCGGACCGGATGACCAAGAGAATGTGTACGATGCATACCGGAGACGGCCTGGCCCGAGGCAACATGGTCGCCCAGGTCTACAACGACCGGGTAAAGTTGGATGCGCACCACGAGCTGACACACGTCGTTATGGGCGAACTTGGTAATCCGCCCGCTCTGTTCAGGGAAGGCTTGGCCGTCTACATGCAGGCCGGTCATTTCTGGAACGGACAACACGTCGATGAGTCCGCTGCCAACCTGCTCAGAAACCGCCAGCTAACACCGTTGAGTAAACTAATCAGTCGCACCGAAATTGGCTCACAGGAAAATGACGCCCGGCTCGCATATCCCGCGTCGGCTTCGTTTGTCAAATTCCTGGTTGACAAATACGGCACGGAGCGATTCGGCAAGGCTTATCAAAAACTAAAAAACCCCGGCAGCACCGAGGAGGTAAACAGAAACATCTCAGAACTCAACGAGGTTTTCGGTTGTTCTCTCGCTGAACTGGAAAGTCGGTGGCACGATACGCTGACCGGATTTGACAAAGGCCGCCGCTCAGGGGACAATACGACCGGCCGCTCGCTCCACGGATATGACCTCGATGGAATCGTCTCGTACAACGTCGAGCAAAGGCAGGATAAGCTGGAAAATGTCGGAGTCTTCTAAAGACGATTCGTTCATCGCAATTCGGTTGCAGTTTGTACCAATTTGTCCGGAGAAACCATCCAGGTCGTACCATTGATTTGCGATGTTTACCTGGGTCCACATGTGAAAAATCCAAACGTCGGATTTGGCCCCGTATTTCTCGACGTATTGTAGACCGCACACAACTCGGCTGGCCAGACCAGAGGCCCTGAGCAAAGCCGCCAGCAGAACCGCGTGTTCGGTGCAATCGCCTTCCAGACCAACGGCAACCTCAGACGCCGTGGCAAAGCCGACGGACAGATTCTTTCTTCGGATTACCTCGTGCACGTACTTCGTCAGGCATTTGGCTTTCGACCACGAATCATCATGCAGGCATTTGGCTTTATCGCTCATCGCCGGAATTTCAGGATTATGCCAGTCAAGAAAAATATTTGCCTTGCGGTACGGACTGTTCCGGTCAAGAGTTGTAAGCATCTCATTCGGTTCACGCGACCGAAACAGTTCTATCACAGACTTGTCATCTCTCGTGCGGACTACCTGACCTGCAGATTCAGGTATACGTGCCTGCCTCCCTATGGGCACGGCCAATACGAGTCTTTTTATTCGAGACGCGTCTTTAAGCTCCGCCGAAGCCGGCAGCACAGTCAGGGAGAATACGTCGGGAACATTCACAAAATCAATCCTTGACGCTTCATCCTTCGAACAAACCGTCTTTTCAATTCGTATTCCATTAACCGTTGAACAGGACTTCAGAAGATTGCCCTGCTTATCAACCCACTCGTATTGGCGGTAGGAGTCGAAACCGCTTATCTTGCTTTCTATTTTTGCCGCTTCGACATTCCGTCCCCCCGATTCAATTGTTTCACAGCCGAGGACGGTATATTCAACCTCGGTCGCTTTGTTCAGGTCAAGTCCGGGGAAATACTGCTTCGTGACATATCGGCTCGGCTCCTCAAAGCCCCGGCCGATTTGATATCGGCCAAAGGCCGCCGGGAATAAGATATCGCAGTCCCATTTATGACAGGACTCGACGGTTTTCTCATTCTGCGTTACGAAAAGCGATAACCTGCCGGCTTCAATTGAACCATTGTAGAGCACCGATTGGGCGGAGCTTTTCCTCGCCACTTCAAAAGACAGCGGGGCCCCTCCCGGCGTTTCATTGTATCGCTGCTTGGTCACCATCGGCACTATATGACCGCTTCGATTGACGTAGAGCACCTCTAATACGTCTGTGGTAAGGACCTGGTCTCTGCTGAACATATGTACTATTTCGTATCCGACTTTTCTGCCGTTTATGCTGATGCTGTGGTAGGCACACCTTTCAGTCCGATAGTCTGAGCACCCCCGGCAGCAGCCACACCATACAGATACAAAACACAATGCCACAACAAGAGACTTGCTAAAACCTGAAGAAATTTGTGAACCGAACATCGATCTGCCTTTCTCAAATGCCACAAACTCAAATTCTCAAAACTCACCTGCCGGTTGAATCGCAATCTGCCGCAAACCACAGCAGGCAGACGCGGGGCTCAGGAGTTGTTCCAGCAGTCGTTTTCCCCGAGCTCCAGATATCTCTTAATACACCTGAACTTGTCCGGGCCCATAAGAGAGCCGCTCAGCGAATATGCATCCGCCCTGCAGCCTCCTGAACACAGATAAGCGTAACGGCATCCCTGGCAGCCCTCTAATTGGTCGCTGCGCATTGTCATGAGCTCTCGGATGGCGTTGGCCTTTGGTGAGTTGCGGTACAGCTCCAGAAAATCCTCTTCCAGAACATTGCCTATCTTATAGTCCCACATCTTATTGCACGGCACCATCCATCCATCGGGCGTAATAGCAACCGATTCCTTGCATATGTCACAGCGACACAGGTTCTGTCCGACGCCTTCTGTTTGGCCGCTGCTGTCCTGTTCGTTCGCCAGTTTCTCCGCCAGGGCCTTCGGCCATTCCAGAATTGCTCCGCCGTTGACTACCTTGTATTCCCGGGCCAGCGAAAAGACCGTATCATACGCACGGTCGAGCTCGGCCTTGGTCAGGGCCAATACCTCAATGTGGCTCCGGGCACAGCCCATCAACCCGGCCGTCATAAAACTCAGACCCGATAGGCCCAAATTGCCGGCCAGTTCCGCAATATCGCCCAGTGTGTCCAGATTCAGCTTGCTCACAATGCACACCGCACTGACTTTCATCCCACTTGCCACGAGACGTTCGATACCACGCACCGTACGTCGAAACGCATTGGTTCCTCTTAGGGCATCGTGCACCGAGGCGCACGGGCCGTCTAAACTGGTGTGGAACTGTCCCCTCAGGCAACTTTCTTCTGCAAGCCGCTTCGCTATGTCGTCTGTCACAAGTGTTGAATTCGAAAACAGACCGCTGCCAACTTCCTTTTCCGAAAGATAAGCCAGAACGCGAAAAAGGTCGTCACGCAGCAAAGGCTCTCCACCCGAAATAGAAATAGAAAAGACGTGAACGTCCTCTACCAGTTGTCTGGCTAATTGCAATACCTGCTCGGCAGACATCTCTTTTTGGGCCGCTTTGCCGGCGCTTGCCGAACAGTGCAGACAATGCAGATTGCATCGCTGCGTAATATTTATCGTGCAGCTTATCGGCGCGGTGTATTTCACTCTGTCTAACATCTTCAATGACCTCTTTATCTCTCGTTAATTCTCCAGCGAGTCAATGTATACCTGCCATTGCTGCTGTTCCGGGCTCCGGCGAAAAGGGTTGTAAGGAAAATTCATCTTTGACGCACGGCACAATTCTGTGTGTGCCAGCCTGTTGAACACCGGGTTAAGCCGGGGATGAGACTGATTCATCTGCTCGTATATCACGGAAAACCCGTTCCTCTTGTCCCCGAAGGCAGCCACAGCCAATGCCGCGTTTAATCGCAACCAGGCATAACGAGGTTCCCTGGTAATGGATTTCAAACCGTTCGAACAGGCTTGTTTCACCACCGGATTGCGCATCTCACCTGCTGTTCTGGAAAGTGCGTAAAATACCTCCTTGCTCCTGTCGGTCTCAATCATACCTGCCAGACAGTTCATCATCTCGGCATCTTCCTTCAGGGCAGGCATCCCCAAAACAGCCCCCGCCCGCACATTTTTGTCCTCATCGAGCAGGTACTTCAGCAGCGCTTCTTCATGGCCCGGCTGTCCCGCTGCCGCTAAATATCCGACCGCCGCCGATGCAAGAGCCCGTTGCCTGCTCTCTTGGCTGTTGTGGTATGTGCGGTACAACTGTTCCATCTTTTCTTTGATACCTGGGTCAGCAACTTTCGCAAAGGCCAGGGCCGACGCTGCACGCCAGGCTGTCCATCCCTGCGATTCATCCAGCGCTTTACACAATTCCGCTGCCGCCGCACCGGCCTGCTCAGCTCTTTGATAAAAGTACCTTGCTGCCACCTGCCGTACTTTCTGAGAATTATCGTCGACCAGCATATCCTTGACCTTGTGCGCAAGGGCGGCATCGGTCAGACCTGTGGCAAGCCACGCCCTCAGTGCCGAGCACCTGATTCTTGCCTCGGCATCGTCGAGCCCCAGATACAATAGCTCCCTTAGTGATTCGTGGCCTAAAAGCATCGCTGTCTTTATGACTGCGTCTCGTTGGTTGACACTTGACTTACTGTTCCTGAACATTTTCAACAGCAGCGACGACGACTCTTCCGGCGCCATGGAAAAGAGTTCCTCGGCTGCCTCAACAGGGTTGCCCATAATCAGTTCTATGGCGCCCTTCTGTTTCTCCGTCAAAGGGTCGAGCCCTTCCGGACTTTCAACCACAAGGACGCCGCCCTGCCCGTTCTTGGCAGCCTTCTTGAGGTCCGCCGTCTGAAGCTCAGCCGGGTACCCTGCTGCGGCGGTTCGAGGTACCTCTTTACGGCCTGCTTCATTTATCTGGCCGGCACCTTCGTTGCTCTGGCCGGGATGGGGGCGGTAAACTACAATAAAGCACAAAAAAGTCGCCGCCAACACGCACATTAAAACCAACAAGGATGTCTTGCTCTTTGTCATTTCGACCACTCCTGACTTCGTTCTCACGGCATAGGACTTCGTACGACGGTACGGTCGGACAATTGTCGGCTATACGTCGACGAAAAACTCATTTTCGACGCCTTTGGCAATAAACTCGTCAATCGCCTCTGAGTTCTCTGCAATTTCCTGTTCGGGATATAAGCCCGACAGGTGCCTGGTTATGCTCTGCCTGGTATGTTTGTGCTTGAGGAAATCGCAGATAGCCGCGGCGGAGTCATTCGCTACAAAAACGGTCCCTGTTTTCGTGTCATAAATGAACCCGCCGTCTGCTTCTTTACGAATCCTGTATTTCTTGTTGAAAATAAGCATTTTCCCCTTTCGTAAATGTCTCTTCCGGCGCCCGCATTATTGAACATTAGTGTTTGAAAAACGCACCTGAGGCAGGACCTGGTCTTGCTTCAGGCGCGTTAGTCAATGCCCTGCATGTTACGGACCACTACTGTCGCACGTGTTGCTCGTGTCGCTGCCATTTGTGTCACAGGTATTATTGGTGCCGGTGCCCGAACTTGTGCAGGAGTTGCTGTCTCCGCTGCCGATGCAGGCACAATCGGTGTTGCTTGCCGAGACGCCACCACTCAAAAACGTCGACAAAGGCTCGATTAGTGGTTTTTCAAAACTCATAGTCTTTCACCTCCTTTCAAAGCAATTAGGGTTAACAAAGACTGAATTAATACTTTGTCAGAACAGCAAACCGGCCGGTTCGCACAAAGGCTCAGGTAAGTGATTCTCATGCAGTCACAAGTCTCGATTCAGGGAATTTCCCACTGTTTCTCGCCCACTGACACATCTTGCCTGGTCCCAGCAGACTTCCATTATCAACGTATGCAAGGGCCCGGCACCCGCCACGACATAGTTTCTTGAAAATGCACTCGGCACAGACTCCGCCTAATCTATCGGGGATACCTTCGGCTATCTCGCGTATAAGTGTGTTTCCGTGCCAAATCTC
>JAUWKC010000228.1 GCA_030607345.1 Planctomycetota bacterium
GCATACCTTTCAAGAATCTGCTGCATTATATCTCCGGCCGAGGCTACATCAAGCAAAATCAGCCGAGTTTATCGGGCCCATTATCCCTTGCCCGCGGCGGCTTTTGCTGGTAGCATAATTGCCGGCGAAACTTAGCCGACCGGATGCGCTGTCAGCGTATGATTACTGATTGACAGCTTTACGTGTGCAGCGAAGCGCACAAGAATTGCTGAGTTCAAGGCTCGATACGTCAAAAACAAGTTTCCGTTGACAAAAAGGCTATGAAATTAAACTGGGCCAATCGCATTAGTATTCTGAGGATTTTTCTCATCGTTCCGTTTATCAGCCTTATGCTGAAGACAAACGACATCAACCTCACGGAAACTATGCGCAGCACGGCGCGCTATGTCTCCTTTGCCATCTTCCTGGTTATGGCGTTCAGCGACGCCCTGGACGGGTATCTTGCCCGCAGGAAAAAGCAGGTGACAACGCTCGGCGTTTTTCTTGACCCAATCGCCGACAAGCTGTTGATAACCAGCGCCTGCCTGCTCTTGGCCTCGAAACGTGCAGGCGTCGAAGGGTTTATGCTGCCGTCGACGGTGGTTGTTCTGATTATCGGGAAAGACCTGTTTTTGCTGATAGGCTTTGTGATTGTTTATTTAATAACGGGCCAAACCCGCATTACTACTGCCCTTGTCGGCAAGGCCGCCACCACCCTGCAACTGTCGATGGTGGCAGCGATACTGATAGCGCCCGAATTTTCGCGACTGATGCCGTGGTGGATATGGGTGCTGCGGGTCCTCTGGTGGTCGGCAGCAGGCGCCGCGGTACTTACCACATTCGTCTATTTCCGGACGGGCAGACGTTACATCGACGAGTACGAACAGAACACTCAGCCCACCATCAATAACAGGCGGCTTTGAAGAGACTGTAAGACAAATATGAAAGCATAGTCGTGGCAACCAATTTCAGTGAGATTGCGGATGTGCTCGAGGACCTGCGCCGGGGCAAAATGATTGTCCTGGTCGACGCAGAAGACCGGGAAAACGAAGGAGACCTGGTCTGCGCCGCCGAGAAGGTCACACCGCAGATAATCAACTTCATGGCGAAATACGGCCGGGGCCTTATCTGTCTTCCGTTAACCGCCGAGAAATGTGACTCGCTCGGGCTTTACCCGCAGACCACCGAGAACACGGCACGTTTCGGAACCGCATTTACCGTGAGCATCGATTCAGCCGACGGAATCAAAACCGGCATAAGTGCAGCCGACAGGGCCCACACGGTGCAGGTTGCCATAGCCGACGGCGCCAAGGCAAGCGACCTTGCACGTCCCGGCCACGTATTTCCCCTCCGCGCACGAAAAGGCGGCGCGCTCGTCCGGGCGGGCCAGACCGAAGGAGCCGTCGACCTGACGCGCCTGGCAGGACTCAAACCTGCAGGGGTCATCTGCGAGATTATGAACGAGGACGGCTCGATGGCACGGGTGCCGCAACTGCTTGAATTCTGCCAAGAGCACGACCTCAGAATGACTTCAATAGCAAAACTTGTGGAATACCGCCTACAGCGAGAGCGCCAGATAGAACGAGTCGAATGCGTCAGTCTTCCGACAGACTACGGTGAATTCAAACTCATAGGTTATGAGAGCATAACGTCTGCCGAACCACATCTGGCGCTGTGCAAGGGGAACGTCGGCCGGCTGGATGAAAAAGACCAGCCCATCGAAATCGATGAGCCGGTACTGGTGCGAGTCCATTCGGAATGTATGACGGGCGACTTGTTTCATTCGCAGCGCTGCGAATGCGGCTACCAGCTCATATCTGCGATGAAGATGATTGAAAAAGCAGGCCAGGGCGCCCTGATATACCTGCGACAGGAAGGAAGGGGCATCGGCCTGAGAAACAAACTACACGCTTACAAACTGCAGGAGCAGGGACTCGATACCGTCGATGCAAATCTCAAACTTGGTTTTGCGGCCGACCGGCGCGACTACGGTATCGGCGCACAAATCTGTCGGGACCTGGGCCTCCGGAAAATAAGGATTCTCACAAATAATCCGAAGAAAGTAAACCGTCTCGAGGTCTACGGCATAAAGATTGTCGAACAAATACCGTTAAGAGCCGTGCCCGGCAAACACAACATCGATTATCTGCGAGCAAAAAAGTCCCGCTTCGGGCACCTGCTCGATGAGGACCTGTAGCCTATGAGCAGTGATAATATAGTGTTGCGATTAATCGTTCCTGGTCTTCTTCTGGTCTGGGCGGGCTGTGAGCTTGGCCCGGCTCCCATCGAAGACACCAAAACACCTGGGCCGGTGTGCGAGGAGTATATCGCCGCTAACATCGATATTTTGCCTCTGACGGAATTCGTAGCGACCGGTGAGGCCCGGAAACGGTCCCGGATAAAGGTTTTCGTCAGTTTGCTGGATTCATTCGGCTGTCAGATAAAATCACCGGGAGTGTTTCGTTTCGAGTTGTATGATGTGGCGCAGCGCTCGGCAGAACCGCGGGGCAGAAGGGTCGTCATTTGGTCCGACATTGACCTGACCGACCCGACGGAGAATAACAATTACTGGCGCGATTACCTCCGAGCCTACGAATTCTACCTCGACTTTGATGCTGAAAGGAGCCACAGCTATATTCTCGAGACAACCTGTACCTGCCCCAACGGCAGAAGACTGTCGGACCATTTTGCACTCAAACCTCCGGAGTAAAGACTCCAGCGGCGATTCGACGGCATCGGGCTTTGCAGCCGGCCGCAATAAAGCAGGTTATTCGGATAGGCTCTAAGCCAGCCTCATTTGGCCCAAACCGCCGAATTAGATTGACCGGAAGTGCGAATTTTGAGATGATGCCTGCTGTTAAATTCCTGTTTCAGGGGAACTTTCGGCCCCTGCGACGGTCTAATTAAGGAGAAAGAATTGTGACCGAGCCGGCGAGTATCAATATCGACGATGCTGTGCTGGTGGAAAGATGCCGGCAGGGCGATTCCGAGGCGATGGAGCGGCTGATACTGAAGTATCAGAACCGCATTTACAACACAATATTGAAGATGTGTGCAAATCCTGACGACGCCGCGGAACTTACCCAGGAAACGTTTGTCAAAGTAATAGAGAACATAGACGGATTCGCAGGCAAGAGCAGCTTTTACACCTGGGCATTCAGGATTGGCGTGAATCTGACGTTGAACTACTGCAAGAGGGCCGGCAAGTTCGGACACAGCTCGCTTGACGCCGACGACAGCGAATACAACTGGCAGGCAAAAACGCAGTTGAAACAGTACCTGAGCGATGAAAGCTCACCTGACCCGGCCATAGTCGCTCAAAACAGAGAGATGTGGCAGATAGTAACAGAATCGCTGACGAGACTGGAGGATGCACAGAGGGCGGTTATCATTCTCAGGGACATCGAGGGTATGAGTTATGCTCAGATTGCAAACGTCCTCAATATCGAGCTCGGCACGGTAAAGAGCAGAATAAGCCGAGCAAGAAGCAATCTGAGACAGATTTTGGAGAAGATGTGGCAATGAAAGATAATCGAGACATCGGCGAACTGTTGAATTGCTTCATCGACGGCGAATTGACCCAGAGACAGCAGACCGAGCTTCAAAGGCTGATAAAGCACGACCAGCGCCTCGGAGAGCGTCTGCGTCGGCTGCAAAAGTGCAAAATGCTTGTAGGCTCCCTGCCGCGTGTCGATGCTCCGGC
>JAUWKC010000099.1 GCA_030607345.1 Planctomycetota bacterium
CCGGGCTAATCCAGCTCAACTATCCTCGTGAACTTTACCGCAGCGCCTGCGGTTGCGAGATGCGGCTCGATTTTGCCGATAAGGCCCACCTTTCGGCCAACGAATTCACTGATATCGAGGTTCTCGGCTGGTCCTGTCGGCAGGGCACAGCAAAGATTCTTGGCAGTCCCGCTGGAATCATCGACTATCCGGTAGTGTCCCGGGCCGTAAGTGGCAAACCGCTGGAGTTTTCCTATGACGGCAAACTTGCCGAGCTGCTTCAATTCCGCGAGCATTTGCGCCCTGCCCCTTTCGATTCTTATCCTGGCCTGTCGCAGGCTTCGGTCCTGAAGCTTGATGACCTTTATGACCTCCTGCGCCAACTCGAAGCGCTTTATCTGTCCCATCGCGAATTGAGCATAGCGGACGGCTTTGCCGGCGCGGGTGTTCTCGGCGATTTTCCTGAAGGCCTGCCTGAGGGCCGTGTAATCCTGGAGCTCAATAGGCTTGCGTCGCTCGAGGTTGAGTTTCTCGCGTAAAGAATAAAACCTCTCGACCATCGCCTGCTCAGGCGAGACGTTTGCCTCAGGCGGAGTGTTGATATCGACCTCGATATCGATATCGGTGACAATCACGCCTGGAGGCCGTCGAAGCGGCTCGTGTTTTGAAGGAACCGCTTGAGCGTACATTGAACTTATCCACCGGTAATCGCCCGCGGGCGGCTCGATTTTGTAATAATCGCTCTGGCCTGGGCCAAGCAGCCTGACTTCTTCGTCTTTGCTGAGCGTCAACTGTGTCTGCGTAGATTGAATCGGGTCCATGTATACCGAGCCGACATAGACGGGCACGGCATTGCCGGTAACGATACCTACGCCAATGTTGCTGGGGGCGGCTTTGACGTATCGCATTGAAATCCAGCAAAAGCTGCCGGCCGGGGGTACGACCCGCGACCAACTGTAGTGGCTGCCGACGACGGTGACTTTATCTCCTTTGCTGAGCTTGGCGCAGCGATAATAATTCGTGCCTGGCCCCGAACGGATGTGCACGTTGTTTCCCGTGATAATCGCGACGTAGGGAAAAGCAATGGCTGAGGGCGCATTGGCATCGCCGAGCGAACCTGTTTCGGGCGGAGTCGCAACCGGCTGGGCCGAGAGAACGTGCGAGAAACCTGCGACACTGATGAGAATGAGAATGAAGAATTTGATGCGAGCTTCCATTTTCTGCTCTCCGAAATGGCTTTCCTTAAAGTATTACCAAACCTTCAGACGATTTTACGCGCTTTAAAGTAGCATCGGCAAGAATTCTTGTCAACTTTTTTATTTCGGGAAAATCGACGGCCTCGCATCTGGTCCGCCGCAATCTCAGGCACCAGAAAAGGCCCGAGAAACGGCTTTTCAGCATCAATTTGAGCGATTCTGCGTAGCTGCGGCACAATTCTCACAAAAGGTGAGGGACACAGGATAATCAGGAAAGGTGATAAATACTTCGTGGCGGACTATGAGAAACCCCTGGCCAGGCTATTGGTCCGCTGACAGTTCCTGCTTAAGCGGTTTTTCAGATTAGTGCTGAAGTTTCGCAAGTTCGTCGCGGCACATTTTCAACTGGGCCTGGTCGGAGAGTTTCTCCTCTGCGGCCCGCAGGTGCTTCGCAGCCGAGGCCGGCTGGTTGAGATAACGAGCGTATATCAGGCCCAGCATAAGGCGGACCTGCTCGACATACTCGTAGTCTGAATAATGTGCGAGGAACTTCTCGTAGGTCTGGGCGGCCTCTGTGTGTCTGTCTTCGCTGGCAAGCTGGTTGGCGATATCCAGCAAATACTGACGCGGCGGAACCTGATTAGTGTCAAGCTCCATAAGCTGGAGGTATAACTCCGCAGCGGCTGGGAGATTTCTTTGAGCGATTCGGCTGCCGATTTCATTGCGGAGCCGGTTGATTTTTTCCCGCTGTTGTTTTTGCGCTTCTGTTTCGACCTGCTTTACCTTTATGCGTTTTGCCGGGGGGCGTCCCGTAAAGGGGTCATAGCCGGTCGATACGACATCGTGAAAACGCCGGCGTCTGTTGAACTGCCTTATCATCGACCACAGGTCAAAACCGCTGCTGCTCATCAAGCCGGTGGCAAGCACAAATAACATAGCTGCTATTCCGAAGGCATATCCGGCCAGGTGCGCACTGTAGGCGATACCCGCAGGCGCAAAACGCGGCTCGATGATATTGTCCCAGAAGATGAGTTTGAAGAGGATAAAATACAGCGCAGAGACCTCTATCGTTCCAATGAAGAAGAACATCCAGTAAAAGATGCTTATAAGTGTCTGTGGAAACAGTATAAGATAGGCCCCTGTTACGGCGGCGACGGCACCGCTTGCGCCGAGGACGGGGACGTTGCTGACGAGGCTGTGACCCACCCCGGCGAAAATGGCGCCGGCCAGATACAAACACAAATATCCTATGTGTCCGAGCTTGTCGTTGACGTTGTTGCCGAATAAATACAGGAAATACATATTGCCGAAGATGTGCAGGAGGCCGCCGTGCAGAAACGCGTAAGTTAAGAACTGGTACAAAGCATGCTGCTGTGGATGGAGCATAAATTGCTCGGCGGCGGGACGCAGCTCCCTCGTAACCACCTGCCCGCCCACTACTGCCCGGTGGGGATAATACGTCAGGAAGAAAAAAAGAATATTGACGGCAATCAGCGCGTAATTCACATAAGGTGTTCGCCGGGGACGAATGCTTGTGCCAATCGGTAATATTATCATCGTTCGGTTTACTCAACGAATTAAAGGCTATTCGAATTCGGTGAGATATTCTAATGCAGCACAGGCATTCCGACAAGGCGCAAGAAAAAAGGACGGCCATTGCCGTCCTGTCCGCCTACAGGGGCGGTTAAAAACCTTTCTCCCCCGCAGAAAACATCAGCAGCCGATAATTACTTGCGGCCCCGAGTTTGCCCCCCAGCCGGTCTCTGTTCTAAACAAAATATAATAAATAATACGGCACGAGCAAGCGCCGGCAGGAAAAAGGCTTTATTTTTTGTCCCGATGCTGCTAATGATTCTTTATTTAGCGTATTCGAAAGAGAGTGACCAGACAAATGGACAGCAGGATTTTGAAAGACAGGGTCAATGCGATTCGGCGGGCGCTCAAAGACAGGCCGATAGATTGTCTTTTGCTGACCAAACCGGCCAACGTCACTTATGCGACCGGTTTTAGCGGCGACGATAGCTGGGCGGTCATAACCGGCCGGTCGGTTTACCTTTTAACGGACAGCCGGTACGTCGAACAGGCCGAGAGTGAGTGTCCGAATTGCAGAATAATCCAACGCACAGCTCCAATGGCCCAGGCGGCAGGGCGGCTTCTTGGCCGACTGAAATCCGTCGAGCGGGTTGCTCTTGAGAATTCCACGTCGCTGGCCGGCTTCGAAGCATTGAAGAAATACGTTGCGCCGCGGCTCAGAACGGCTGCCGATATCGTCGAGTCGCTGCGGAGCGTCAAAGACAGCAGCGAGATAAGGTGCGTCGGGCTGGCGGCAGGAATCGCCTCACGAGCACTGGCGCGAACGGCAGATTACTTCAAAAGCGGCGTTACAGAAAATGAACTGGCAGGCGTTGTCGATTTGCAGATTCGCAAACTGGGGGCGGTCATTAGTTTTGAAACGATAGTGGCCTTCGGCGCGAACGCCTCGCGCCCGCATCATCGGCCAGGCAGCAGAAGACTAAAGAACAACGACACGGTCCTTATCGATTTTGGCGTGAGGTACAAGAATTACTGCTGCGACGTGACCAGGTGTTTTGTCATCGGCCGGCCAAATCGCTTTTATGAAAAGCTCTACAAGGCTGTGGAGGAGGCGCAGGCCGCCGCCATAGCCATCGTCAAGCCAGGCGTGAAAATAAAGCAAATCGACGCGGTCGCCCGTGACGTAATCAACAGGCACGGTCTGCCGCTTTATGGTCACGGGACAGGGCACGGATTGGGGCTGGAGGTCCACGAGGAGCCGGTCATATCAGAAAGAGCCAAAGGCACACTGAAGGCGGGAATGGTTTTTACGGTTGAGCCCGGTATATACATACCCGGCAGAGCCGGCGTGCGACTCGAGGACGATATTGCGGTGACGCGAACGGGCTGCCGGATATTGAGCAGAGGATGTCCGAAGGAACCGATGTTTCGGGCGTTCCGGCTTGGCGCAGCAGGACATTAGCTGCGGCGTTTCGAGTACGAAGGCAACGGCGTGTTTCGCTGCCGGAGAGTTCTTCAATGCACGGCTACGGCCCGCAATTCGGGTCAAACGGGTTGCCACAACCGAGCCATTCAGATGCAAACCTGCCGAAATCGGCAAAATCGACGAAGCAGTCGCCATTGAGGTCATAGCTCAGCGTGCATTGATATATGATAAACGGCTCGGCACTGATATCGACCACGCTTCTCCAGTAGCGTGCGCCGCTGACACGCACGAGACACTCATCGGAGTTAATCTGCGGCGCAAGCCAGTCGTAGCTGCCCGTATTGTTGGCATCGGCGGCGATTTGCGTCCAGTTTGTTCCGTTGTCGCTGGAATACTCCAGCAGGACATTCGGGATATATCCCTGGCTTTGCCAGTTGATTGCGTGCGTCCTGCCGGCAATGAGATTCTCTCGGCCGTTCGGGTCAGTCAGCATCAGCCAGGGGGCCTCGCCGGCGATTCCAACCGAATGGTACCAACCGGCGGCAATAGCTGCAAAGTCGTTGGGCTCAGGGACATCGGTCTGATTGTAGCTGTTGTCGCCCCAGGCGAGCAGCGAGCCATCGGATGCGAGGGCCAGGCTGTGCCAGCCGCCGGCAGCAACGGCGAGAAAGTCGTTGCCGTCCGGTGTGTCGGCCTGGCCGTAGCCGTTCAGCCCCCACCCGACGATTGTACCGTCCGATGAAAGGGCCAGATTGTGAAAGCTTCCCGCCGTGATGGAGACATAATCGTTACCTGCCGGCACCTTGCACTGGTCTTCTGTGTCCCTGCCCCAGGCGACGAGTGAGCCGTCGGCCCTGAGGGCCAGACTGTGAAGCCGCCCGGCTGCCACGACAACGTAGCTTCCGCTCGAGGGGGCGTCGATTTGACCTTCATTGTTTCTGCCCCAGGCAAGGATTGAGCCGTCGGCCTTCAATGCCAGGCTGTGATAGCCGCCTGCCGCAACTGCAATAAAGTCGTCGCCGGCGGGCGCGCTTGCCTGGCCAAAATCATCATTTCCCCATGCGACGAGCGAGCCGTCGGACCGCAGAGCAAGACTGTGCCAGCCTCCTGCTGCAATGGCTGTAAAGTCACTGCCCGCAGGAACATCGGTCTGGCCATCATCGTTGCAGCCCCAGGCTGCGAGTGAGGCGTCGGCTTTCAGTGCCAGACTGTGATAGCCTCCGGCGTCTACGAGCACGAAATCGCTGCCGTCGGGGGCAGTGATTTGCCCGTCGTCATTTCTGCCCCAGGCGGCTATTGAACCGCCAAGTGCCTGGGCAGGCATAGAAAGCAGTGATACGAAGATAACCGCCGACAAGGCAATTGTGACAGAACGCAGGTGTATTTTCATTTTACCGTCCTCCCCGCGGAACGAGAACAATGCCGCATTGAAAACCGTACCGCGATACGAGTTTCACTTGCTATTTGACTGCTAAGCTGAACAACACTCCGGTCGAGTATCCATTTTATACTAACTGTCAGTCAAAGTCAAGCGCGTTATGGACAAATTTGGGCGGTGTTTTCGGACACCTCAAATCTGCCCAACCGCCGCAAAACCCGATAAGTCGGCTTGCTTTGCGGGTATATCTGCATATATGGCCGAAATCCTGGTCCCAATATTTATTTGACCGGCTGCAACAGGATGGTATAATGATGGTAGTTCGCCAGGGGTGGTTCGCCTCAGGGCGGGTCTGAGAAAAACCCTTTGAACCTGATCAGGACAATCGCCGAGCCGGCGGAGATGCCTGCGTAGGAAGCGATGGACCGGAATTTGACGAGACAATTCGTTTGCTGATAAATGAATCGCTTCCTGCCGGGGCGATTTTTTTGTTTTCAACAGGAGTAAGATATTATGGCAACACAACTGCAAATCGCCAAGAGCGGCCAGGTCAGCAAACAGGTCGAGTACGTTGCCGGGATAGAGAACCTCGATGCCGAGCACGTACGCAGCAAGCTGGCTGCCGGACAACTTGTGATTCCTGCAAACGAGCTCCACATTCAAACCAATCTCAAGCCGGTCGGCATCGGAAGAATACTCACCACCAAGGTCAACGCGAACATCGGTACGAGCAGTGTGCGGTCGTCGCTCGACGTTGAGCTCGAGAAAATGGATGTAGCGCTCGATGTCGGCGCTGATACCATAATGGACTTGAGTACCGGCGGGGACCTGGACCATATTCGCGAGCAGTTGCTTGTGCGCTGTCCGGTTCCCTTCGGCACGGTGCCGGTCTATCAAATGATAGCTGGCAGGGACGTAGACCAGATAGACAACAAGGTAATTCTGGAGATAGTCGAGAGGCAGGCCAAGCAGGGGGTTGATTTTTTCACGATTCACGCCGGCGTGCTGAAAGAGCATCTGGCCCTGCTTGACAAGCGAGTCGGCGGCATCGTCAGCCGAGG
>JAUWKC010000002.1 GCA_030607345.1 Planctomycetota bacterium
TCCCTACATAACAGCCCGGCCCTGCCTCCTGCACATCTTTTCGGGCATTTCAAAATAACGTTCCCGCTCATTCTGACCCCTCACATCCATCCTTGCAAGCAGAATTTCCCGGAACATAAAAATAATCTCTGGGAATCTTGCAACTTCCTGTCACAATTTCACAAAAACCGCCGTCTATGTTAATGAAAGGAGATGCCAATTGACCGAAGGCAGCCTGCGAGAAGCCGGCAAAAATGCCAAGGCACCGGATGTGGATACTACTCTGACGCCGGAGATGCTCGTACGCAAATATGCATCAGTCGTACTGGGCCTCTGTATGGCCCATACGAAAAATTTTCACGACAGCGAGGATATAATGCAGCAGGTCCTTCTCAAAGCAATCACCAGGCTCAATACCTTGCGTGACCCCGCTCGGGTCCGCCCCTGGCTCATACGAATAGCCCGGCGGATGTGCATCGATTTCCATAACAAACGCACGCCGCTCCGCGAGATACCCGACGATTTACCCGCTCCTTCCAACCCCGACGACGAGCACATTGAATCCCTGCAAGGGCTATCTGCAGATTACCCGAAGGCTACCGCGAAGTCGTCGCCCTCTATTATCTGGACGGCCGAAAATGTACAAGCGTCGCCCGCACGCTTGGAATCAGCCAAGATGCGGTCCGCAGTCGGCTGGTCCGTGCCCGCCTCCGGCTGCACGAGATATTAACGGAGAAAGATTATGAGCGACAATAACCATTGCAATAACCGCCGAGAATCAATCGCCGCCCTTGTGCTCGGCGAATTAGAAGCCGATGCTGCCGAAGAGCTCAAAGAACACATCAGCACCTGCCAAACCTGCCGGTCTCTGTATCAGGACCTTTCTGCCGAGGAACAGACCATCAAATCAGCCTTTGCAACCATCACCAACACAAGCAGCACTCTACAGCACAGGCTCGTCCATCAATACCCAAAAGAACCGCATCCGCCTTCGAGAAGAACCATCACGTTGAATTTGAACGCGATTGTCAAAAGCCCAATAACAAAACTCGCCGCCGCGGCAGTGATAATTATCGCAGTATTTTGGGGATTGAGTCTTATTGGCGGGCCGGACATGGCAAGCATAACCTGGGCTGATATACGCGAAGCATTCAGCCGAGTAGAGGGCGTGCACGTAGTTCAATCCATGGTTGAACAAGACGGCGAAGAAACAGCGCAGGGGGATTTCTGGTTCAAGAGGCCAACTTTCTTCCGCCAAGAGAGACGTGATGGTGCCATGTTAATTATCGACACGGGTGACAGAAGACTGATCATCGATAGGACGCACCAAAGGTATCAGTTTTCAGACCCCAGACCAACTCCCACCCATGCACTGTTTAATTGGCTTGGCTTCCTGCAAGGTGAAGAAACTTTGGACGATTCGCTTTTTGCTGGTTTCGAGGGGGCACCAATACTGGAGACAGTACCTGCTAAGTCAACTGATGATACGATTGTTTATGAAGTGAATTCCCCAACTGCGACCATCGAGAAGGTTTGGGTCCACAGGGCAACGGGGCTTGTGGAGAAACTTATTTGGACCGAAGTCACTACAAGTGGTTCACCGAGCGAGATAAGAGTCAAAAGAGGAACGACCAAATTCGTATTAACGTTCGACTATGAGCCGATCCCTGACGAAATGTTCGCGGTGGCGCCACATGAAGACTATACTGAGTGGTATGTACCGCTGTTGGGAAAAGTGATAGACCAGGGAGGAATACCCGTAGCAGGTGCAGTTGTCTACGCTTGGAAATTTGGATCCCTCCATGAAGTTACAGACCGAGGCGGCCAATGGGAAATAAAGCTTCTTCCCCACTTGGACTTGCCCGCTCCCCCCGCTGTCATCTTTCCGATATTTCTTTGGGCATTTAGGACCGACGATCCTAACTGGGTAGCATGGACTGTGATCGAAGACCCGAACGACAAGCGGACACCTGCTGGAACTGTGCCAGGCGAAGTGACTGAGATTGAGGTCTTAGAAGATAACGGATACAACAGATTTGCCGGGGGAGCTGGAATAACTCTCGAGATGGAGCCGGCGGTAAAGCTGTTTGGCAGGGTAACAGATGATCAGGGAGACCCAATTGCAGGGGCTGATGTTCGCGTGCGAGGGTGGAGATTAGCAGATGAGAACGCCAATCCTCTTTATGCTCCTGTACCTCTAAACTACGGGCCGGCGGGGGCAAAGACAGACGCGGATGGCTGGTATGTTTTAGGGAACTTGCCGCGACTCTGGCCAAGAAGCTCCATTAGGATCCGAGCGTCCAAGAGTAGTTACCGTGACTTCTGGTACAGATATGAACTGGCGGAACCGCTTAAATCCAAAGAGTTCAATATCACTCTGGCTAAGGATAACCGGCCAATTCTGGTGGAGCCCAATGAATAAGCTAAGTGAAACGCGAATTGGCTGGGCTTTCTTACATTGCGGTTATACGTCCAGGTTTTGGACCTCGAGGGCGTGCGTGCGGATAAAGTTCCGGCGTTTCTCGACGTCGTCGCCCATCAGGATACTGAACAGCCGGTCCGCTTCGCCGGCATCGTCCAGCTTAACCCGAAGCAGGGTCCTCGCCACAGGATTCATAGTCGTATCCCACAACTGCTCGGCGTTCATCTCACCAAGCCCCTTGAAGCGCTTTAGCTCGATTCCCTTGCCGCCGATTTGCCGGACGGTGCTGCAAATCTCGCCCAGCGAAGCAACCTCGTATTTGTCTTGGCCGTTGATTATCTCGAATTTCGTCGGAACCGACTCGCCCGAGACCGTCTTTTCAGCCTTCAAAAGAAAATCTCTCACATCCAGACCAAATTCCGCCTTTAGCTTTCTGTTTACATGATTTAGACGGGCCACTTCGTGAAGCTCCTCGGCAGTGATTAGTTCTTCTTCGGAATCCAGACTCTGCATCTTCAGCGTGTCTCTCGACTCATCAAGACGCCGCTCGAATTCATCCTCGTCGTAAAATACCTCCTGCTGACCCTGAATAATAATCCGGTACTGCGGAAGCGCACTACCATCATAGTAACTCTCGACAAATTCAGCAAAATCTATCCCCCGCCTGTCCAGAACACCTATTATACGCTCGGCGTCCGCTAAGGCTTTCACAAGTTCTGCAAGCCGCTTGTCGGCAACCTTCTGCGACTCGTCGCCGTCCTTGATGATAAGCTCAGTGCCCTCCAGCCCGCGAGCGGTCATCCTTTTGCGCATCTGCGCCTCGCTGAGAACGTATTCGCTCTTTTTCTTACCCTTTACCCGGATTTCATAAAGCGGCGGCTGCGCGATGAAAATCATATTATTGAGGAACAACTGCGGCATCTGCCTGAAAAAAAACGTCAGCAGCAGCGTCCGTATATGGGCGCCGTCAATGTCGGCATCGGTCATCAGTATTACCTTGCCGTATCTGCACTTATCCAAGTCAAAATCGTCCACGCCGATGCCGGTGCCCAGGGCGCTTATAATCGTTCGTATCTCCTCATGAGCAAGCATCCTCTCCAGCCGGGCCTTTTCAACATTAAGTATCTTGCCTTTCAGCGGAAGGATAGCCTGGATGTTCCTGTCGCGACCGGATTTTGCCGAGCCGCCCGCCGAGTCCCCCTCGACGATGAATATCTCGGTGCTCGCCTTCTCCCGGCTGGCACAATCCCACAGTTTGCCCGGCAGATTCGAACTGCCAAGAGCACCTTTGCGCCTCGTCAGCTCCCGGGCCTTTCGCGCAGCCTCTCTCGCAGCGGCGGCCTGAATCGCCTTGTTCAAAACACGCTTTGCCTCCGGCGGATGCTCTTCGAGGTAATGACCGAGCTGCTCGTTAATAGTCGTCTCGACAAAGCTGCCCACCTCCGGGTTGGTTAGACGAACTTTCGTCTGCGCCTCGAAATGCGGGTCGGCAAGCTTCACCGCCACTACCGCCGTCAAACCTTCCCGCAGGTCCTCTCCCGTAGTCACCTGGCCGTTCTTCACTAAATTGTTGCTTCGGGCATAGTAATTCATAGTCCGCGTCAGGGCCGTCTTAAAACCCGACATATGCGTCCCGCCGTCGATGTTGCGTATGTTGTTCGCAAAAACCAGTATATTTTCCGTATAGCCGTTGTTGTACTGCATCGCAACTTCGCAGCTTAGCATCGCTTTAGTGTCTTCTCTGGCAAAATAAATGACATCGCGGTGCAGTACCTCCTTGCCCTCATTGAGGTGCTCGACAAAGGCCTTGATGCCCTCGTCGAATTTGAAGACGTCCTTCTTGTCTTCTCTGTCATCCGCGAAGGTAATCTGCAGCTCCGCGTTCAAATAGGCCATCTCGCGTATTCTCTTCAGCAGCGTGTCATGCTCAAACTCCGCATCACCGAATATCTCTTCGTCGGGCTTGAACGATATCTTTGTGCCGCGTTTCTCGGTGGGCCCCACGGG
The DNA here is from genome assembly GCA_030607345.1 of Planctomycetota bacterium. The sequence goes on from JAUWKC010000002.1 coordinate 4,409, forward strand.
TTTTACCTGGCCTTTCGCAACGCCTCTGGCACACTCGAAATGGTAGTGCTTTCCGTCTCGGTATATGTCAGCCTCGAGCCACTCGCTCAGCGCGTTGACCACGCTGACACCTACTCCGTGCAAGCCGCCTGCTACCTTGTAGCTGTCACTGTCGAACTTGCCGCCCGCGTGCAGCGTTGTCAGCACCACCTCCAGGGCGCTTTTCTTCGCCTCTTTGTGCTGCTCGACAGGTATGCCGCGCCCATTGTCTTCTACCGTGCAGCTCCCGTCGGGCAGAATGTGCACGGCTATACTATCGCAGTATCCCGCTAACGCTTCATCAACCGAGTTGTCCACGACTTCATAGACCAGGTGATGCAGCCCGCCGCTGCCCCGGTCGCCGATATACATATCAGGACGCTTACGGACAGCCTCAACACCACCCAGTATCTTTATGTTGCTGGCGTCGTACTTGTGGTCTCTCATTCTCTATCGCTCATAAACTATGCATCCGGCTCAACGATTCTAACCAATTGCGAATTTTATCGTCCTGACCCGTGCACTTCGACATCGCTCTTGCAGCTCGCTTAGAAGCTGCGGGCCGCACAATCGCAGTTCGTGCATATACGAGGGCGAATCAACAAACACCTTCAACTGCCCGCCGCTAAAATCGCCCAACCTGCAGTGTCGGCAAAGCTCCGCCGGCAACAGAACGCTCCAGACCTCCGCTATTGCCTCGAACCTGCGATGCCGGGGCGAAATCCGTTCGTCCATAAACTGCTGGACAACATCACCCAACCGACCAGTCCGACCAGCTCCAGGCCGCCCCACGCCACGCCGCTTGACCGCATTGAAACTGCCTAACCGCTCGCTCCCATCCATGGCGTATCAAATATCCTCCAGGCTGTGACACGGGCTAACCGAGATTTATCGGCATCAAAACATAGAGGAAATTGGCCCCGCTCTTTATCAGGCCCGGTCTATCCGCCTGGCCCAGCTCAAGCTCAAATTCGTCTGTCCTGATTACCCGAAGCACGTCTATCATAAACTGCGGGCTAAAGCCAATCTCAATCGGCTCGCTCTCGTACTCGATGGGCATCTTAATCTCCGCATTGCCGGTCTCCGGCGCACTGCCCGAAAACACCAGCATATTCTTATCTATCGCAAGCCTGATGCCCCTCGACTCTTCACTCGTCAGCAACGCCGCACGCCGAACCGCTCGCAAGACCACCTCGGTCGACAGCTTCAGCTTCTTATCGTAATCGGTTGGAATTATATCTTCATATTTCGGGAAGTTACCTTCAACAAGGTTCGAGCTTATTACAACATCCGCGCAGCTAAGCAGTATCTGATTGTCCAGCAGCTTAACTGTCACGGTCTCCTTGTCGTGCGAACCGATTTTCTCTAACAGGCCCATCGTCTTGCCCGGCACTATAATCTGACTGCCCTCGGCCTTGGCTGCAGCACCCGACTTTGCAGGCTCCTTCGCCAGATTAAGCCGGCACCGAGCCAACCGCCGCCCATCCGTAGCCACCAGCGAAAGCTTCTTGCCCTTTATCTCCCACAGCACGCCGTTGATTGCATAGCGAGTACTTTCTTTCGCTGCCGCAAACAGGCACTGCGAAACGCCCCCTTGCAGGTTCTCCAGACCGATTTCCACAAAAGCTTCCCCACCACTATCCGGAACCATCGGATACTGCTCCGGCTCCTGACCATATATGGTAAACCGGCTGTCGGCTCCACGTATCTCGCAGGCGCCCTCGGCGGCCTCGAACGAAAGCACCTCATCGGTACTTTCGCGCACAATCGCCGCCAGGCGGTCCGCTGGAACAACAACTTCACCGGCCTTTTCCACCTGGACCTCGCACACCAGGCAATTAATGCCAACCTCCATATCCGTCGCGCATATCCGGACCTCATTATCGCCCGCGCTGATTTTCACGCACCGCAGAATCGGCTTGGGGGTCCGACTGGGCACAACAGACGTCAGCAGCCCCAGAACATCGGCAAGGGCCTCTCGCTTGAAATTAACCTTCATCATAAACCTCTGCATCAAATACAAAAACAGTCAAATTCTCGAATCTCCGTACCTCGAAACAACGCTGTAGTTTACACCAAAAAACGAACGCCGACAATCTTTTTCCCGCAAAAAAACGCCACGAAAGGCCAACCGAATTATCACCGCCTTATCTCAACGGTATGGGCCTTTGAACCCTTCGCAAGCTTGACGTTGAGAGTCTCGATACTATCCGAGCCGTAAAAGCAGCCTCGCCCGTAATACCAACCCACCTTTGCCGAATCATAAGCGGCCTTGTCCTTCAGTTTCGCCAGTTTTTTCGAATCGGCCGTAACCACCGCCGGCTCCTTCCCGCAGTGCACCCAAAGCTCGTAAGCCACTTCCGACGGGCCAATCGATATCTCAATCTTGCCCTCACCCTCAGAGCACCTAAACGTCGTTGTCCTCAGCGGACTGCTCTTCGGCGTCTCGCGGTCGTACATAACATAGCTCGAAGCTTCACCTTTTTCGGGATAAATATCGAGAGTAACAGGCTCAGGGGGCTTCTCATAGATATAACTCATCTCCGGCATCATCGGTATAATCGCACCCGCCTTTACGAACATCGGCAAACCGGCGCCTTCGTACAGCGGCGCATCAACCGTGACAGCCTGGCCGCCAACATATCTCTCGCCCGTCCAGTAATGCACCCACTTGCCTTTCGGCAGATAAACATCCCATCGTTCGGTCCGCCTTGTTACCGGCGCAACAAGTATCTGCCTGCCGAACATAAAGTGAAAATCCTTATCGTACGTTTCGGGGTCATCCTGGTAGTCAAACACCAAGGCCGCCAGAATCGGCCGGCCCGTCAAATTCGCCTCGATAGCGCTGGAATAGATATAAGGATGCAGCCGATATCGCAGTTTAAGAAAGTAGCGAATCAAATCCTGCTGCTGCGGTGACAACAGCCACGGCAGCTTGGCGCTGTGGTCGCCGCTGCCCTGAAACTTCGATATCGGGATAATCGGAATTATGTCGATGGTTCTGCGGACAATATTCTGCTCCTCCAGTGGGTCCTTGCCTCCCCGGTCAGTGTAACCGCCCAGGTCCACGGCAATCGACGCATATCCAGCCAAGCCCCCGTTGCGAACGAAATTCAAATCCATCTCCAGAAACTCAAGACCGTGAGAAAGGTCTCCAGGCCAGGGTATAATATATCGGTGCCCGCCTATCGGGCCGCCTCGGCTGATAACGGGCCGGCCGTAAAGACCCAGCTTCTCCATACCTTCAACAACATTCTTCGCCCAAAGCGAGCCGAACAGCTCATGTGCTTCGTAGCCGTTGGCTAACTTCTCAAGGTCCGTGTACTTCGACGACCTTTCTGAATTGTCCTGTCTCCAGAAATCCATACCGTCCAGAACCCGCGGCGAATGAAGGGCCCAGTACTCGGCACACGTCTGCTCGACAGTCGGGTCGTATTTCTTCCAGTTATAGAGGTCGCTGTGGAAAAGTGCACAGCTATAGGCCGTCTTAAAACCCCTTTCGTCGATGAAGTCGTACATCTTCTTATAGTCCTCGAACTCCGGCGCCCAGGCAAAATCCTTCGTCAAGGCCTGCCAGTCCATAAGCAGCACGTCGCAAGGCCAGTCCCCCTCGCGGTACTTCCGAGCAACCTCCATCACCCTGTCGTCGGTCCAGTCGCAGCAGTGATGCTGAATGTGACCGAACAGCCACTTGGCAGGCAGGATGGGTTTGCCCACGATAGCCGTGTACCTCTTCATTATCTTCTCAAATTTGGGCCCGTATATCAGGTAGTAATCCATATCCCAGCCTTCCATCTGACCGCTGGTGCCCTCGAACGAATACTCGCCCGGCGTTGTGCCCATCTTAAAAGTGACGTCATCGTCAAGGTTGTTGAAAAATATCCCGTATCCCTTGCTGCTGAAAAAGAAAGGCACCGGAAACCCGCCCGTCGCAGCCTTCGATTCCAACTCCTTCGCCGAGCACACAATACTGCCGCCGCGCATATCAAGAGGGTGATTGTGTGCGCCGAAACCGAAAAAATGCTCATCCTCGCCCAGCGCCATTGTCTCATAAACCTTCGATTCGGCATAACCCAGACCCGCACCGACAATCCCCTCTTTTTCCTTCACAAGAAGCTTGCCCCGTGCATCGTAGAACGCGAGCTTGAATGGCTGCTTTCTGACCTTTACGACGAGCCTCCGCAGGCGAATTTTATAGACAAACCCCTCCAGCGACGAATCAAATTCCTCCGAGATTTCGTACTTCGCACCAGGCCAATTATACGTAATAACCGCATACGGACCGTTCTCATCCGGGTGCAGCGTGTCGGCAGGAAAATCCCGCCGCCCGGGCGCCATGTGAACCCGCACAAGGTCATCCGTAAGAAAGCTCAATCTGACCCTGCCGTTTTCGCACTCGAACGTAATGTTGTAGCCGTCTCGCCGAGTAGAGCTGACATCGCCCATTATCGTATAGGCCGCGACTGCGTCTGTCACAACCAGCAAAACAACGGCAATCGCAAGCCAAAAGGACGCGAGCTTGTTGTGAGTGCACATAGTTTCCTCCTATCAAACGCAGGACTTCCAACCGGCAATGGACGCGACACACCCAAACCCGTTTATATGGTAGTGTTGATTGTACCCGCTCGGAGACGGAGGTCAAGGCTTTTGAAGTGCTCTTCGCTTTGCCTGCACCACGGGCCTGTCCGGCCGGCAACCCCGCCAAATCCTACTGCTCAACCTCCGGACAAGACACAATGTAGCTCACAACGTCGCTCAGCTTTGCCGTCGCCACAGCCACGGTACAGTCGGCGGCCCCGTAGTAAAGATTCAACTGGTCAATCTCCTTGTGAACCACAGCCCCCGTAGGAAATACGACATCGCTCACATCACCAATACGCTCGTACGGTGCTCGCGGCCCCAATATCCATTCGGCGCTTCGCCGCAGTACACGCCACGGCTCTTCCAAATCCAGCAGCGCCAGGCCCACGCGGTAAATTGCTCCGGCGGTAGTTGCACGCACCCCGTGGTAAAACAACAAAAAGCCCTGCGGCGTCTCTATAGGCTGGCAGGCCAGACCTACCCTTTGCCCGTCCCAGTAAGCCGACCTTGCCCTGATAAGGGTCCGGTGGTCGCCCCAGTGCTTCAAATCGGGCGAGAAACTAATCCACATGTGTGCTTCGCCGCGAACAATCGGCCTGTGAATCAACGCAAAACGCCCCCTGAACCGACGAGGAAGAAGACACGCATCCTTGTCTTCAGGAGGCAAAAGACCGCCCAGACGGGCAAAGGCCTTGAAGTTCTTCGTAATCGCCAGCGAGACAACGGGACCGCCTTCACTAAATGATATATACGTAATGGCGAACTGCTTTTGCTCCTCCAGCCAGACTATACGCGGGTCCTCAATACCCCACTTTTCCTCGCGGGAATTCTGGTCGGCCTCCAGAGAAGGTTTACTGTCAATCTGCCAATTCGTAAACCCGTCATCACTGCGAGCGACCGTCAAGTGAGAGAAACCCCGCATATCCTCAACCCTGACCAAAAGCAGCGTTTCAGTATTCAGCTTCGCAGCCGCGGGATTGAACACCGCATTGGCCGGATAAGGCCAGCCATCCGGTGTCAGTATGGGATTCCCTTCGTACCTTTTGAATAGCTCTTTAATCATAGTCTCTGCCGTAAAACATCCTGCATAACTCACATATTGAAATCCAACCAGTCTGATACCCCTGTCATCATTGCCCTAATATCATCGTCCAAATGCCCTCCAAATCTTAGTCTGCTGCAAAAAACGGCCATATCCCGCGCTTCGGCTCAACTTCTCAACCAAACCTGCCTCGCCCCTACGCCTTGACCAATTGTGTTTCATATAGGCTCTGATAAAGCTGGCAGCGCCGTATAAGCTCCTCGTGCTGACCCTGGTCGATAATACGCCCGTCGTCCATCACCACTATCACATCTGCCGTAATCACCGTGCTGAACCTGTGAGCGATTATAAAACTCGTCCTGCCACGCATAATCTGCTCGATGGCCTTGTGAATCTTCGCCTCGCTGTCGGCATCGACCTGGCTTGTCGCCTCATCGAAAATCAAAATCGCAGGATTCTTCAAAATAGCTCTGGCGATGACAATTCTCTGCAGTTGCCCGCCGCTCAGACCCGTGCCTTGTTCGCCTATCACCGTATCATAACCGTCCGGCAGCATACAAACAAATTCGTGTGCGTACGAACGCCTCGCCGCCGCAATTATCTCTTCTTTCGTGGCATCACGCTTGCCGTAAGCGATATTCGCGGCAATCGTGTCATTGAACGTCACCACGTTTTGAGTGACCATTCCGATTTGCCCACGTAAACTCCACAGCGTCGCATTTCGTATATCCCTGCCGTCTATCAGGATTTGGCCGCCGTCCGGGTCGTAGAATCTCGGTATCAGATTTGCCAGGGTCGTCTTGCCCGAACCGTTCGGCCCTACAATCGCCACGTTATGCCCCGCCTGAACCGACAGATTGACCCCTTTCAACACGGGCTCAGTCAATCCCGGATATGTGAACACAATATCGACGAATTCAATCGTCTCTTCCAGATTCTCGAGCTCAAACGCATCCGGAACCTCCGCTTCAACGGGCTGCTCCACCACCGCAAAGACTCTTTCCGAAGCCGCATTTGCTTCCTGGATTCGGTTCCATATACCGCTTGCCTTGCGAACCGACTCGGCCGCGGCGCCCAGCAATATAAGCAGCGCCAGGAACTCGCTGCCGTCCATCCGGTTTCTCGTTACCCAGTGAATACCCAGTATCAAGGCCGCAGAACCCGCCGCCATCCCAAGTACCTCCAGCACCGGCATCGTGGCGGCGTCAACCTTTGATATCTTCAGCAGTTGTCGTAATAACCTGTCGTTTATCCGCTTAAAACCATCCTGCTCGTATTCGTACCGGTTGTAAACCTTCACCACACTGAGTCCCGACATCACCTCCTGAAGTTTCGAAAGCATCTCAGAGCTCGCCACCAGAGACTTTCGCGTCGCCTTCTTCATCTTCCTGCCGAAAAGCACCAGCGACCCCATCACAAAAGGCGCCGCACCCAGGAATATCAAAGTAAGCTGCCAGTTCAGCAGCATTGCAAACAACAGCATAAAGGCGGCGTTAAGAGGCTCACGAAGCGCCTTGCTAAGCAATGTCTTTGTCGCCCTTCCCATCACGCCCGTGTCACGAATAATCCTGCTCACCGTATCGCTCGGCCGCTCGCGCGCAAAAGAACCTATCGGAAGATACATGGTATGGCCGAACACGTCTCGCCGAAGCTGATTCATCGCCACCTGCACCACCTTTTCCGCCAGATAGCCCTGGCAGAACTTCGCCAGACACCGAATTACCGTCAGAACACCTACCACCAGGATAATGTAGATTACCGCCTCTGTCCTGGCAGAACTGCCGCTGGCCGACTCTCTCGGCAAAAAGCTGACCGACCACTGTGCAAACTCGACGAAACGCACTTTGACAGCCAACCCCATACGGCTGAGTTTGTCCCACCCCAGACTATCTATGTAAGATTGGTCGTACGGCGTGTGCAGCAACAGTGTTTCATTTTCCAAAACATTGCCCTGATTGAGCCTGCTCAACTCCACCGCAATTTGCTCTTTGGTGGTCGTGGCCAGCTCCTTCAACATCGCCGATAAGGCAATTGCTTCCCCTGTGCCGGACGGCAGATATCCTCCCGCCCCGACGATTCTGTCTCCGGCCCGCAGCCCGGCCTGCTCGGCCAGACTTTTCTCTTCAACATCCGTCACAAGCAACCCGCCTCTGCCGTACGCCATTCCCTGCTCGTTGCCGTCAACGACATCGCTGGTGCCAGGCGCGTAAGAATCGATGCCGTACTTCAAGCTGCACGTCTTTCTGTCCACCCACATGTGCAGTCCCTCCCTGCCCATCATAACCTTCAGCAGAGGAATGACCGTCATAAAACTCACCGACAGCAATATCGCAACGACCACTGCGCTTAGCACGACTGCTATCACCCGCGGCCACTGCGGCCGGATATATTCAAATATGCGCCAAAAAGCCTTCATTTCATACAATTCTCCATTACGGCCAAGGCACACTAACAAACCCACACCCGCTGGTCAAGTCCAATCCACCTGACCGGCAAAGCCGCCCTTGACCGCCAGGGCGACATCTGCTACCCTGCTGCCTCTTTCAGGAACCGCAAAATGAAGATAGACCGCCTTGTCTTAGGTGCCTTCCAGACCAACTGCTATGTCTTGCGCGCAAATGAGACAGCAAAAAACTGCCTTATCATCGACCCGGGCCTTGAGCCGGAACCACTCCTGCGTTTTCTGCACGACAACAACCTTAATCCGCAGGTAATAATCCTCACGCACGGCCACGCCGACCATACAGCCGGCGTCGGGCCCCTCCGTGACAACTTCCCTGCGATAAAGCTCTACATCCACGAACTTGACGACGACATGCTTACAGGCGCCACAAACAACCTCTCGGAGCTTGCAGGCCGCCAATACCGAACCGAACCCGCTGATTCGTTTCTGCACGACCCTGATGAACTCCAGCTCGCACAGATATGCTTTCAGGTCCTACACACTCCGGGACACACACCCGGCGGCGTATGCCTATACTGCAAAGACGACCACCTTGTCTTTGTCGGGGATACTTTGTTCGCAGACTCGGTAGGAAGAACCGATTTGACCGGAGGAGATTTCAACACGCTAATAAGCAGCGTAAAGGAAAAACTATTTACCCTCGCCGATGACACCGTCGTCTACCCCGGCCACGGACCGGCCACAACAATAGGCCACGAGAAGGCATACAATCCATTTCTAAAGTAGCTCTGCTGCTTCGATAGAGTACCCGCTGCCCTGTATCGCACAACAAAGTCTTTTCGTCCCAGGCAGGGCCTTGGCGATGTGGCTGTCCGCCGCCTAAAAATTGTTGTTGAAATAGTCCGGCTTTCCGTCGTCGCTGTCGTAATTCTTTGTCTCTTCCTGCTCGGCGCTGACCATTATACGCTCAATCCGCTCGGCTTTCTTTGTATTGCTGTCAACGCTCACCAGTATCGCGCTTATTCGCACATCGCCCGTTGCTATCTCAAATAGAAAAGGCATGCCCGTCCTGAAGGATTTCAGCACATTCTCGACGCCCCGGCCAAGCACCGAATCGTGTGCACCGGTCATACCAATATCCGTAATATATGCCGTCCCCTTGGGCATAATCTTCTCATCAGCCGTTACAACATGAGTGTGCGTGCCGAAACAGCAGCTTACCCGTCCATCCAGATGGTAACCCATCGCAATCTTCTCGCTGGTCGCCTCGGCATGGAAATCAACAAAAATTATATCCGCCTTTTGCTGTATTAGTGGCAAAATCTTGTCCACCCCATTGTACGGACAATCAGCCGGCTTCATAAAAAGACGACCAATCAGGCTGATTACACCAACCGTCGGGCCGCTCCTGGTCCGGTAAACCGCGAATCCCCTGCCCGCCGCACCCTCCGAAATATTCGCCGGACGAGCAATATCGGCCGCCGTCTCCAGGGTCGCAACTATAGCTTTTTTCCGGTACGTATGGTCACCCAGTGTTACCAGATTCACCCCGTAACGCAGCATCTTGTCATAGATTTGAGCCGTCAGACCCGAACCGCCCGCCGCATTTTCAGCGTTCGCTATCACGCAGTCGATGCTGCGCTCCTTGACCAGCGACTTGAGATTCTCAGCAACAACACGCCTGCCAGGCCGACCCACTATGTCACCAATGCACAGAATGTTTAGCTTCATAGTTCAATCCCGTCTTCGCCCTGCGTAAATGCGCCCCGAATCCACCACTCGTCTCGGCCCACCGAGATGCACCGCTTCTCACCTTGCATACTCGACGCAGCGCACTTCACGCAGCAAAGTTACCTGTATTTCGCCCGGATAAGTCATCTCACTTTCAACCTTCTTGGCTATATCGCGGGCGCCCTTCATTGCCGACTCGTCGTCGACCTTCTCGGCGTCCACAATCACGCGGATTTCACGCCCCGCCTGAATCGCATAGGCGTTCTCCACGCCCTTGAAACTGCTGGCTATCTCTTCCAGCTTCTCCAGCCGCTTAATATACCGCTCAAGAGTCTCTCGCCGGGCGCCGGGACGAGAGGCGCTAATCGCATCGGCAGCGGCAACCAACGGAGTATAAGGATTGTCCGCCGGAATGTCACCGTGATGTCCCGCAACAGCGTTCAGCACTATCGGAGATTCACTGAATCGCTTCAGGTAATTCGCCCCTATCGCCGGGTGGCTGCCCTCCACCTCGTGGTCTATAGCCTTGCCGATGTCATGCAGAAGTCCTGCACGTCTGGCTATCGAACCGTCCAGACCCAGCTCATCAGCCATGACCTGCGTCAGGAAAGCTACCTCTATGCAGTGCCGAAGCACGTTCTGGCCGTAGCTCGTTCGAAAGTTCAACGAGCCTATCAGGCTAAGCACCTTATTGTTCAGGCCTCTGACGTTGACCTCCACGGCCGCGTCTTTGCCTAATTGAAGCACCTTCTGGTTGACCTCCTTCTTCGTCTGGGCCACAAGCTCTTCGATTCGCGAAGGATGAATCCTGCCGTCCTGTATCAGCTTTTCCATCGCAATCCGGGCGACTTCCCGCCTGACCGGGTTAAAGCCGCTGACGACTATCATCCCCGGCGTATCGTCGACGATTACGTCCACCCCCGTCGCCTTCTCGAAAGCTCGAATGTTTCGTCCTTCTCTACCTATCACTCGTCCCTTCATGTCGTCGTTGGGTATCTCAACCGTTGAAACCGTTACTTCGCACGTTTGAGCGGTGGCATATCGTTGTATCGCAGTATTGATTATTTCCCTGCACTTCACTTCGGCCGTTTCAGTAGCCTCATCAGTCTTTCGTTGAATCATCGTAGCCATCTCGTGCTCACACTCATCCTCCAGTCTCTTTAGCAACAAGTCCTTTGCCTCGTCAATCTCCATAGCGGTAATCTTTAGCAATTGATTTTTCTGCTGAGCCATCAATATGGCAAGCTGCTTTTCCTTTAGCCCTATTTTCTTTAGTCTGTCATTTTCCTCATCGAGTAGTTTTTTTGCCTGCTTATCCCTCCGGTCAAGCTGCTCAGCCTGTCTGTCGAGTGCATCCTCCCGCTTGGTTAACCTGGCTTCGATTTCGCGCAACTCGCTGCGCACTTGATTCGCTTCGGACGTGTACTGCTCCTTCTTCTTGATAGCCTCCGCCGCCGCGTCAATCTGAGCCGACTTGATTATGTTTTCCGCCTCCCTCTTGGCTCCGTCAATCTGCCGCTGTAACTCCTGCTCGACGGCCTTGGCTTTCGCCTTGGCGATGACCTGCTGAACAACGGCCGCCAGGGCAATTCCCAAAAGAAACGCAACAACGCTCACAACTACTTCCGGAAGCTCCAGTTGCATCAATAACGTTTCCATTTCTATATCCTTTTCAAACAGTCACACTCGGCTGCAAAAACAGCTCAATGTGGACCGACTGTGGGATGCCTCGGCAGGAAAGTCCCAAAGAAATGCCTGTAGATTACCAATCGCTCTTGTCAGGAGGCGCTACTTGTTGTTCAGCGGGCGCAGATATATCAACGCCGGGTTTACATACGGCTTTGCCAATCCTCGTTCTGGCCCAAGATTAACCGACGCCATACTCAATATCCGCAACTCCTTCGGTTGGTAACCAAGCCTTTTAATTCCGTTCTAAATTCACTTCTCAGCGTCTCAGAAAAGTCAATAAGTCAATCACATCGCCTCTGGGGCAAACGCCGAAAGTGTCTTTGCAACTTTACTACCGACACGGGCCAACAAGCCCAAACTGTCCCCTCTGCTGTCACTTTTGACAAACCACCAACAAGCTGCGGGACAGCCCACAATCTGTTCACTATCGTTAATTCATTTTACATCATAGGGCATTCCCGGAAACACGTCAAGAGAAAATGCCCCGCTCGAAAGACTTATCCAAAAAAAACACCGGCCAGCGCGGATTTCTCGGGCAAAAGCCCCTTTCTCCCGCCTCCGGACACCCACCTTACCTTCAAACGCCGACGCATCCTGAGTCCGCAACCGCCCGGAAACAGCCAAAAACCACAACCCGGGCCCGATTCGGCAACACCCGTACTTCTCCAGACATTTGCGCCCCGTCCGCTAATGCACCGCCCCCGCCCAAAGTGGGCCCGTTAACAGCAGCCACTACCCGGCCGCCGCCGCCGCACTATTGAGCAAAAGGCGGCTCGCCCTGGACCTCTTCAGCAAGCCTCAAAGCCTTCTGAACATCTTCCCTGCGCCCGCGGCACACTATCCGCACCGCCCCCTCGGCCCCGCCGATACCACCTGCCGCACTCTGAAACGCCGAAACACCCGCCAGCGTCTTCAACGCCTCCAGCTCAGTGAAAATATGCCCGGTCAGCAGAAACATCGGGTACACATCATTAAGGCTCTCAACAGGCTCACACATCTTCTTGGAAATCTCAACAGCGCTGCCGGCAACAGCCTTCTCAAGTCCCACAGGTATCACCAGGTGAGCCTTCCTGCCAACAACATACGGCATAATCTTGCCTGTCGTCCCCGCAGATGAGCTGCCCGTAATCACAGCAGCGGTCTGGTTCTGATAGTCCAGCGCATTGGCGCCTTTGATTACCACGTCCCCGGGCTTGAGCCTCCTGACCGCCTGTTCGAGCGAAAGGTCCTTGGTGTGCCGCCCTTTCACCAGAACAACCTCACCTATGCTCTCGACGTCTTTCAGTCTTGTCCCGCCCTTTGTAGGATACGTCTTGCCGTAAACGTACGCGCCGTGCGCAACTTTCTCACCGAGCAGCTCTTCTGCTACGTACGTGTTGGTTGTGCCCTTGGCTATGATAATCATACCGTCCTTCAGCGCCTGCCTGACGATGGGCATTTGAGCAACACCCTTGGCGATAAGCCTTTTGCTCTCCGAAACCGTCAGTACAATCTGCCCCTGTACGACTTTCTCGCTGCCGGCCTTTTGCGACTTCGCCACGCCGACCGGCGAGCCTGACCCCAATACAAACAAGGACAAAAGTGCAACAACCGCAAAACTTTTCAATACCTTCATAACAACCTCCCTTGCATAAGTAACTCAAGCCGTTTCTTTGGCCTTTTGCTCGGCGCCACTGCCGGCAAAGAAACTCGTACTACAAATCAGCCTTTGAGCGGTACAGACCGTTCCGGCTGATATACTCTGCCACGGGCCCATGCAGCATCTCAGAAATGTCGCCCCCGGCAGCCAACCTCTCCCGAATCTCGGTGCTGCTTATCTCCACCAACGGGGTCGCGATAACGTTGCTCTGAAGTTTCTCGACGCGCCGGCGACCCCAAAGCGCCTCGAATCTTGAAAAATCAGGACGCCCAAACCCCGCACGGTACATCACGCTTAAGCCGCACCCGTCAATAAGCTCTGTGATTTTGTACCAGCCAGCCAGCTCCTCAATGCTGTCGGCGCCGATGAGCCAGTAAAGCGACGTGTCCCTGCCGAAACGCTCTCTGAAATATCCTATGGTGTCCAGCGTATAGCTTGGTCGCGGTTCTTTCAGCTCACAGTCGCTCAGTTGAAACTTCTCATTGCCGGCGATTGCAAGAGCTATCATTTCCAGACGATGCTTATCACTTGCAACAGGAGAAAACTGCTTGAGCGGCGAACGCTTCGCCGGGATAAAAATGACTTTTTGCGCACCGATATGTTGTGCCGCCGCGTCGGCAACAGCCGTATGACCGAGATGAACAGGGTCGAAAGTGCCGCCAAACAGTGCAATTCTTTTTTGGGCCATTGAAACAACTAACAGGCAAATTGTGCGTTACTTAAAAAATATTGCAAAAATTTTTCAAAAAAGTTTTGCCCCTCATATTGCGATAACAAGCCGTCAACTCTCTCGAAAACAACTGACGTTCTGTTTAACGCCAACCCGCTGCGCAACTTTCCGGAACTACACACCATAACATATCACTGTATTTCCTCTTCGGCGCAAAATGCCTCGAAACCACCCAACGCATTAAAAATAAGGCGTTTTCCATATAAAGCCCTGATAAACAGCTTCTACGCTGCAACTGAACACTTTCATGACAACAACAAGTCCAACAAAAATTCGCAGTCGCAATCGAGCAGCTTTGCCCAATCGAACGAACACCATCATAAACGATTTGCACTGGTCTGTAAAACCTGCAGGAGTAAAATTTTTATGGAGTGTTTGAAAACTTCTGGACGATAAAAAATGTAACAATGATTATTAGCTTTTTGCATAATTTGTTTGACAAAGCTTTTGGGCTTAAAGTAAAGTTGCTTTCAGATGTTAAACAAAAAAAAACGTAAGCCATTAATTATGCCGAAAGGAGGTGGTAAATAATGGCGAAAAGGAAGAAAGCGAAAAAGAAAGTGGCGAAAAAGAAAGTAGCGAAAAAGAAAGTAGCAAAGAAGAAAGGTAAGAAGAAAGCAAAGAAGAAAGCGAAGAAAAAAGCAAAGAAGAAAAAATAGTGTAACTGCATAGCCGGCAATCCCGGCCCTTCGGACCGCGGATTATTGGCTGGCTGTCGGGGGCTTCCCGACAGTGTGGTGAACAAAAATGGAAGGTTCTCGAGCCACGGTAGAACCTTCCATTTTTTTCGCCCCATTTTCCCGCAAACCGCTCTTGTCCGGCAGGTAAGATATAATTCCTCAACGACCTGCCAATCCGCCGTTATCCGAACGGTTGCAATTTCCCTTAAATCATATATAGTAGCCGGCGGCACTCGTGGTCTTAGCCGTAATCCGCAGCGCATGCTTGAGTTCTGCGGGCCGGGTCGCCGGCGCTGTGCTCCTTATCGGGTAACTGCCTTGAGAAGCGAAAAATATGGATTATTTCAATTATAGAAACGGCAGCCTTTTTGCTGAGGATGTTCAAGTTGAGCGAATCGCCGCCGACATCGGCACGCCTGTTTATGTCTACAGCAAGGCGACTTTCCTCCAGCATCTCAGGAAAATACAAGAGGCCTACAACCTGCTTGACACCACCGTATGCTATTCGGTCAAGGCCTGCGCGAACATCAACATACTTAAGTTCCTCGCCGAGGCCGGCAGCGGATTCGATATCGTCAGCGGCGGCGAGTTGTATCGTGTCCGGCAGGCCGGGGCTAATCCTTCGAAGATAGTTTACGCCGGTGTCGGTAAAACCGACAGGGAAATTGTCGAGGCAATGCAGACGCCAATCGCCTACTTCAATATCGAATCCGAACAAGAGTTCGAAAATCTCATTAGACTTGCAAGAGAAAACAAGATAA
>JAUWKC010000300.1 GCA_030607345.1 Planctomycetota bacterium
CACCCCCCCGCGCCCCCACTCCCCCCCTACACCCCCTCGCCCGCACGCCACCACGCCCCCGCCGAGCCAGCCGGCCAGGCCGAAACCGCCGAGCCAATCGGCCAGAACGATACCGCCGAAAGCCGGACCGACAGGCAGGCGAACGTGCTTGACCCCGCAACCAGGCAGGTCATAGTTGACGCCATCAGCTCAATCGCCGAGAAGCTCGCAAATGAAATTTCGCTGTGTTTTCGCTACTACACGGTGACATTCAGAGGAAAGCGGGTCGAACGCGCGGTCTTTAGCGGGGGCGAGGCTTACGAAGAAATCCTGCTGAATGTCCTAAGGAGACATCTGGCCGTTGAAATAGAAGTGGCCCAGCCTATGAGAGGCTTCGACGTGACTAACCTGAGTCTTGATAGTGACAGACGGAGCACACTTTGCGAATGGGCCGTGGCCGTGGGTCTCAGTCTCAAGGGTCGCAACGGCGGCGGCAAAGCCCGGCGAATTTCCCGGACCGGGGATTCATCCGTACACGAGGTTGATAGTTATGAAGGAAATTGACTTCCTTCCAGAGTGGTATAAGAGTGGAAAGCGGCGACAGGTCAGCTATCGCACGCAGTACCTGGCGATGGGCTGCGCCCTGCTCGTGATGGTCGTGTGGAGTTTTGTCACCGCCCGTTCAATCTCCAGGGGCGAGGCCGAGCTTCGTCAGACCACGCCCATGCAGAACCAGTCACAAGGCACATCCCTTGACTTTGACAAGGTCAAAAGCCGCGTGATGCAACTGAAAAAACAGGCCGAGCAAATCAATAAGCTGGACTCGAAAATCAATATCGCAAACGTGCTTGCCGAATTGAGTTACCTGGTTCGTGAAAAGGTAGTGCTCAGTGATGTCGAATTTGTGGCCGAGGAATTCGAGCAGCAGCGCAGCAGCAACAATTCCTCCGGCTCGGCGGTTAGACCCGCGGGCAGAGGTTCTGCCTCAAAAACACAGTTTCCGCTCGGGGCCGTGCGGTTCAAAGTTATGATAAAAGGTGTTGCCTCCGATGCGAGCGACGTGGCAGAGCTTGTAATAAAACTGGAGGACTCGCCATATTTCCGCCGGATTACTTCTTCCTGGCGAAACGGAAATATTAATACGCACGCAGGCAATGATAAGCTTGAGGTAAGTAAATTTGAAATCGGATGCTATCTGGCGAATTACCGCTGGCAGGACGAGTCTTTTGCAAAGGAAACACAACAGAGGCTCACGGCACAATAGAGCAAAACTTTTGCAGCAGGGGTGCTGATGTTTTTTAGAGAAAAACAACAATTACTAATATGTGTGCTGGCCGCAGTGATGGTGGTCGGCTTTGTGCTTTTGAGGTATCTGCCTCTGCACAGAAAGATGGAGACCCTGCAGGACGCCCGGGCCGACCACAAGGTAGCCATCACGAAGACATGTATACAAAGCGGTCAACTGCCCTCGTTAAAAGACCAACTGGGGCAACTTCAGCAAGAGGTCGGCAATTATGAAGCAAGAATCCCGACGCAAAGAGATCTCGGCGCCTTTCTTCAGAGCCTGACAAATTTGATGGACGAGCAAAAACTGACGGAGCAATTAATAAAGCCCGGCGCCGAATCGCAGGCCGAGACTCTGAGCTGCATGCCGGTGAATATGCAGTGTAAAGGCAGCCTGATACGGATATATGAATTCTTTGATGCCCTCCAGAGCCTGGACAGACTGGTTCGCATTAAGAAGGTAGAGCTTACCAACGACAAGGACTTCAGCGGCGTGGTCAGTATGAAGGCCGAGACTGTTATCTATTACAGAAAAGATACGGAGCGCCAGGCCCGGCAGGGTTAAAGGCATAAGCTCGATATGGCTATGAAACGCAATTCGACAAATTATGGCGGCACCGGAGGTCGCGTTTTTGCCAGGCTGGCGGCCGAAAAGAAAAAGCTCGTTGTGGCGCTGGTCCTGATCAGCCTGATGGCAGTTATGTGGGTCAGGGTGTTCTTGCGAAAAGGACCCGAAAACGCCGCCGCCGCCACACAGCAGGGGCCGACTGACACAACTGCGTCTGACCGACAGCCGAAATTGAAGCTATCCTTTATTGAACTGCCCACGATTCGGGGACGCAATGACTCGCTCGGAAGGGACTTCTTCGTCTCGAACCGCTGGCAGGATTTTATTAGAGACAGAAATTCAGGTGTTAGCGATGTGAGTGTTGTTTCAGGACAAGGCGATGCAGAAGTTGCCAGGCGCATTGCAGCAAAATTGAGACTGCAGGCAATATGGCTCGGTGAAAATCCCCAGGCCTTCATCAACGACAGGCCGCTGTCACGCGCCGATAGATTCATCGTAAAAGAAGGAAGCAGTACGTACGAATGCGAAGTAGTAAGTATAGAAGAAAACAAGGTGGTTATCGATTGTGGACAAGCGCAGATAGAGCTCAGATTATCGAGTGCAACTGATATGCACGATTAAACGGTAAACAATGTCAAATTTTAGCGTGTGCTAAAAAAAAGGAGACAAATTATGTTGAACACAGACACAAACAGAACAGCATTCAGAAAGAAGACACATTTGTTCGTGTGGATTCTCGTGTTGACCTTAACCACCGCCATGGCTGTGGGTGATGTTGACGAAATCACAATCGTGGCGCAGGGCGACGAAGGCGGCCCGTCCGCAGGTGCTGCTGTCGGCG
>JAUWKC010000040.1 GCA_030607345.1 Planctomycetota bacterium
GGACTCGTTATCTTCCATGCAGCGGACAACGCCTTCCCGAAATGGAAAGAGTATAACGAAATGATAGCCATCGGCGGATGGGGCGGACGAAATGAGAAGTCAGGTCCAATGGTTCGCTGGAAGAAAAATAAGATGGTGTTGGACAATTCGCCCGGCAGAGGCGGAACTCACGGACCACAACATGCTTTCCAATTAGTCACCAGGGACCGCCATCATCCGCTCATGGCCGGTCTGCCCGAAAAATGGATGCACTCGCCGGACGAGTTGTACAGCAAGCTCCGCGGTCCCGCAAAGAATATGAAGATTATCGCAACGGCATACGCAGATCCTGCAAAGGGGGGCACCGGCGAACACGAGCCCGCCCTGTTCACTATTAGCTACGGTAAGGGCAGAGTTTTCCATACGATTCTCGGTCACGGGCCGGAGCAGTTGAAAAGCGTCGGATTCATCGCCACATACCAGCGCGGCACCGAATGGGCCGCAACGGGGAGAGTGACGCAGGTCGAAGTGCCCGCGGACTTCCCGACAGCCGATACGGTTAGCCTGCGTATGGCCAACGACGCAATGTTCAAAGAGATCGAAAGCTACGATTTCGGGAAATCCCGAAAGGCGCTTGCGGCGATCGAAGAGCAAATCCGGAATACTCCGAAGGCGGGGATGCCCTCTATAGAGACAAAACTGTTGGCGGCCCTGAACTCGCCAAAGTCGAGTTTCGCTGCAAAGCAGTTCGTCTGCCGGGTTCTTCGGCGAATGGGCTCGGCCAGGTCGGTGCCTGCGCTGGCCAAAATGCTTCATGACAAAGAGCTTTCGCACATGGCAAGGTTCGCTTTGCAGCACATGCCCGCACCCGAAGCAGGCGATGCACTGAGAAAAGCTTTGGACTCGCTCAGCGGGAATCTCAAAGTGGGCGTAGTCGGCTCTATCGGTCAAAGGGGCGATGCGAAGGCCGTGCCGCAGTTGGCCGGGCTCATCCGCAGTAGCGACAAAACGCTTGCGGCAGCAGCCATCACGGCGCTGGGAAGAATCGGCGGCGAACAGGCTGCCGACATACTTGGCAAAGCAACCGTGCCTAAAGACCTGAATATATTGAAGGAAAACTCATATCTCTTGTGCGCCGATAAAATGCTCGCACAGGGCAAGACGGAGCAGGCTACGAAGATATACCTTGAAATGTCGCGCTCCGAGAGCACCGAGGTAAAGATTGCGGCATTCACGGGTTTGGTTTCCACCGGAAAACAGAAGACCGTCCCGTTGGTGCTCGCCCTGCTCAAAGACGAAAACTTCCGCTTGCGACAGGCAGCCGGCAAACTGATAGTTGACATGCCCGGAACCGCTGCGACAAAAGCCTTCGCCCAACAACTCGGATCTCTCCAGGGCGATGCTCAGGTCGTGCTGCTCAGCGCGCTCGAAAGCCGTGCCGACAAAGCCGCTGCTCCGTTTATTGCAAAGATCGCCGCTAAAGGCGACGATGCGGTCCGGCTCGCAGCAGTTAATGCGCTGGCGGTAGTAGGCGACGCTTCGAATGTCAGCCAACTGGCAAAACTCAGCACCGAGCAAGGCGCCCTCGGCAAGGCCGCTCTGGACAGCCTCTCCAGGCTCACAGGACCCGGTGTCGCGGAATCGCTTTCGGATGTCGCCCGCGAAAAGGGCGATTCTGCCGTTCGTGTCAACGCCATCCGAACACTCGTCACACGTCATGAAGTCGATGCGTTGCCGGTCCTTCTCACGCTCGCCAGGGACGCCGATGCCGACGTTCGGCAGGCCGCCTTCAGGGCGCTGAGGACAATGGCCGGGCAAAGAGAGATGCCTGCCATCGTCTCGATGCTCCTCGACGCTAAGGCCGCTTCCGATTTGGCTGGAATCGAACGTGCGATGACGGCTATCGTTGCAAGAATCGATAATCCCGATCCTGCTCCGGTTGTTTCAGCATTGGCAAAGGCGAGCAATGCACAAAAGCCGCGCCTTCTGGCGGTACTGGCAAGAATCGGTGATGAAAAGTCGCTGTCCGCTGTTCGTGCGCAACTGAAAAGCACCGACGCGGAAACAAAGAAGGCTGCAATTCGGGCGCTGGCGGTCTGGCCCGCCCCCCTGCCGCTTGCCGACCTGTTCAGCATCGCGAAAACAAGCGGCAGCGCCGTTGAGAAAGCGCTCGCCCTGCGAGGATATATCAAGCTTGTAGGTTTGCCTGCCAACCGTTCGGCCGCTGATACCGTCAAGCTCCTCGAAGGTGCGCTGGGATTAGCTGGCAGAGCGGATGAGAAAATGGCGATCGTCGCCGTGCTGCCCAACTACCCTTGCCCGGAAGCTACGAAGCTGGCAGAGAGGTTGAAGGGTGACCCGGCGGTCGCAGCAGAGGCGGCGCTGGCTATCAGCAAGATAAAGCAGATAACGGTAAACAAAACCCTGAAAGCGACGGCTTCGCGGAATAACGGTAACGCCAGGAACGCTCTCGATGGCAATAAGGGAACTCGCTGGGATACCGGCACACCGCAAGTCGGTGGCGAGTGGTTCACTATCGATCTCGGTATCGAGAGCACCGTAGCTGGGATTACGCTCGACGCCGCAGGCTCGCGAGGCGACTACCCAAGAGGATACGAAGTCTATGTTTCGTTCGACGGCGGAAACTGGGGCAAATCCGTAACATCAGGCAAAGGAACAAAGCCACTGACGGAAATCAAGTTCCCAAGACCCGTCCGGGCAAGGTTCATAAGGATTGTGCAGACCGGCTCAGTCTCAGGGCTCTTCTGGTCGATACACGACCTTAAGATCCATATTCAATAGCAGGGCCATATTATAGAGCATAACTTGCAGGGACACTTAAGTTAGGCAGGGTCTGCTGCAAGAACTGTTCGTTCCAAAAGCAAGAGGAAAAATGCGGAACGCTGTTAAGCAATGTCAGTCACAGGTTATTGGCGGTTTGCCTTGTTCGTCCCAGCCGCGTTTCTTGTAATACAGGGCGAGCATTTGCTCGTACTCGTCCCTGTTGCAAACCTTGCCGGCCAAAGGGCCGCTGTGAATGGGTATGAACGTGCGTGCCGGCGGGTAATCGTCGCCTTTGGCTGCGCCGAGCTTCACGTTGATCGCCCGGGTCATATCATACACATGCTGCGACCTTGCCAGCAAATCATTGAGACTGTACTGCTGGCCGACGACGGCGCTGTACAACTCAGCATAGAAATCCTCGTGGAAGCCCAGTTCAATCCAGGGCAGCCGGCAGACGCCAAACATGTCGAACAGCGAGCGGATGTGCTGATGATACATCACCAGCTCGACCTTTTCGTCAATGCCCCATTCGGTCCCCATCTCAAGCTCCTTGCCGACAGTCCATGCCCTGGAGTGATGCGCGCCGATATCGCTGGTGCCATAGGCCAAGGCCATCGAGCTTGCGCCCCGGCAGTCATAGGCTGATTGCTCGAGCCCTTTGACGTGCAGCAAAATAGGCTCCAACTGCGGCCAACGCTCAAGAACGCCTTTGACGCCCAGAGCAAGGGTCGCACCGACCGACTCGCATTTGGCAATCATCTCGATAAGCTCGATGATGCGGTCTTCGTCGCCCCAGACTATCGGTTTGCCGTCCAGATCATCGAGTGTCAGCAGGTCCTTTTCGTAGCCTTCAATAAGGACACCAATCAAGTTTCCCGCGGATATTGTATCGACGCCCAGGTCGTCACAAAGATGATTTCCCTTTAGTATGCTCGCAAAGCTATCGACGCCGAGATTAGAGCCCAACATAGCCGCCGATTCATATTCGGGGCCTTCGGTTACGGTGCCCGCCCATTTGCCCTCTTTGACAAGATTGATATTCCCACAGCACATCGGACAGCCGAAGCAGGCCGTATTGCCAATCTTGTAGTTCGCGAGCATCGTCTTACCATTGATGCTTTTCGATTTCTCCCAGTGCGTATCACGAAAGTTATAGGTAGGCAGGATTCCCATCACATTGGCGTAATCGATCACCTGCATAAGCCCCTCCCGTTGCCAGCGGGCCATCATATCGTGAGCGCCAAGCTCCTTATACGCCTGCTCGGAAATCTCGATGACTTTGTCTATCTCGGCCACCGGCAAATCCTGGTGCCCCCGCACGGCGATCGCTTTAATATTCTTGCTGCCCATGACCGCACCGATACCAATTCGGCCGGCGTTCCTGCTCCACTCGCTGGTCACGCATGCGAACCTCACAAGATTTTCGCCCGCCACGCCGATTGAAGCGACCCTCACACCGTGATCACCGAGCCGGTCCCGAATCCTGCCTTCGGTCTCCAGGTTGCCTTTACCCTTGAGCTCCGGGCAGGGGACTATAGTAACAACGTCGTCATCGATAAACAGGTAGCTCAGCTCCGGGACCTTTCCGACGATTGCCAAAGCATCATAGCCGGCCTGCCGCAACTCAACTCCGAAGCCGCCGCCCATGCTCGAATCTCCGAACAATCCCGTCGCAGGCGAAATCGATGCAAAGGAGTTCTTGCCCGAACTCGGCAGATAAACACCGGTCAAAGGTCCGGCCGCAACGACAAGCATACTCTCCGGCGCCAGCGGATCAGTCGGTCCGTTCTTGACCAGGTTGTCCCAGAGCAGCTTTACCGCAAACCCCCTGCCGCCGATGTAGGTCTCGATGAACTCATCGTCGATGGCCTCGGTCCTGGTGGCGCCGCCGGTCATATCGACATGGAGTATCTTTCGGAAATAACCGCCGTTATGCCTTTTCATCTTTCACCTCCCGTTCTGTCGCGACGTTCGGCGGCGTTGTTGTCGGCATAGTGCAGACGTTTCGGTTTGCCGTGCTCCATATACTCGATCTCCTTCATATGCGTGTAGGACAGCACATTATTGAGCCGATGAGCCTGGCCGAAAACGTGCTCCGGCATGAATACTATCGCGCCCGTCGGACACATCTTGACACATTGCGGCAGGCCGCTGTCCTCGCACAAGTCGCACTTGAGCGGAACATCAATATCGGGATGAATATACATCGCCCCAAAGGGACAGGCCTCCACACAAGCATGGCAGCCCATGCAATCATCGTGGCGAATCTTGACAACGCCGTTTTGCCTGTATATCGCTTCAGCCGGGCAAGCCGACATGCACTTGGCATCCTTGCACTGGTTGCACACAACCGGCATGCGCACCACCGGATGCGGATATATGGTCGTTACTCTTATCCTGGCTTTCTTAGGGTTGTTTACTCGCTGCCTGTGTATGGCACAAGCCATCTCACAAACCCGGCAGCCGGAGCATTTCTCCGGCACCACTGCTATCTTGCGTCGCATATACCACTCCTTATAAGTCCAACAGCCGTGCGCTATAAATATGAACACACGCCCTGAATTGTCTCAACACTATAACACTCAATTATCGGAAAATCAAGGACATACATTAACCGCCCGCCAAAGAAAAACTGCCGACAATAATACCGTTAACACAGGTAATACTGCGCCGAAGTTACTGACGCGTAGCCGCCGCTGCAGCATTCGTGTGAATTGTCGGTATAGACAGGTCCGCTTGCGCTTCTCAAGCGAGCATCGGACCGCCGCAAGGCTGTCGAATTTCCAACGAATGTTCTTTGAAAAGATGACATACAACCGCGAGTCAGGAACAGACAACTCGCCTGAGCGATGCCTCCGTGAATGGATGAATATACACATCATTTGGACAGCAAAATAAATCGGTCAGAGTCCCTCTTCCTGGTGCACTTTGGTGCACCGCCTATTTCTGGAACAAAAGAGATTGACAAGGCAGGAAAGAAGTCGTTATATTATCGAGACTTAAGTGACAATCGCCCGTAAAGATTTCTGACAGTATTCTTCTTTTTCAGCGTGATAATAAAGGGAGGCCCAAAAATGCGATGTGCAGGCAATTTTAACCGACGGGCAAAAAGGTAAAGCCATTGCAGTAAAGCATATTTTAAAGTACTTAAGTCCTTAACGGTTACAGAGAGTGGGGATTATGTCATGAGAACAAATCGTCGAAAATTCATAAGTACTGCCCTTACCGGTGGGCTTGCTGCCACATGGTCGCACTCATGCAGTGGCTCAGAAACCCAGGAGCCTGGTTCAGGGTCCCGGAGACCTGATTATGCCCGGCTCGATGGCAACGGATGGTATCTCTACTACGAGCAATACCCCGGAGTCAGGTACGGCTGCTCCACGGCTAAGAAGCCGTCCGGCCCCTGGTACAATCT
The DNA here is from genome assembly GCA_030607345.1 of Planctomycetota bacterium. The sequence goes on from JAUWKC010000040.1 coordinate 6,179, forward strand.
CTACTTCAAGGAATACGACGTGCCTGAGAATGCCCGTCATGGTAGTATGATTCCCATTAGTCAGAAGCAATACGATGCCATAATGGCGGCTTATGGAGATTAAGACCCGGCGTAAGTCTCTCGGTTACTACGCCGACGAAAGCGGTAAAAAGCTTGTATTTTAAGACAGATTTGATATTGTATGGGAGAAGATGCTCTGCGGCGTAAATGAGCAGAGATAAATGGAAAATCCAGGATATATTCGTATCTTCAATAACCTTGCATAGGGAGAAAGAACATGCATACAAGAAAGTTGATGATTGTTATTTCGATTTTGACGACGGGTTTTTGCGGGTGTGAAATGGTACCGATAACAGAGATACCAGAGATAACAGAGATGACACCGATAACAGAGTTGACACCGATAACATCGGTGACACCGAATGCCCCGGCCGGGCGGTCTCAAGGCGAGAGGACGCCAGTGTTTAGCACCAATCAAGTGATTCCGAACGAAGTTCTTCGGGGGTCCAACTACCGGCTTGACGAACGTGTTCCGGTGGAGGAATACCAATACGTGTTCGCGGTCAGGTCGGACTTCGGCGAGATCACCGCGCGGGGACGGGACATGCTGGGCCTGCGTCTGCGCGAGCTGAAAACGATTGAAACCGCCAAGAATTTAAGCAAGTATCCACTTGTTGTCGAGGGCATCCTCGCTCCGCTAAGGAGTACGGAGAAAGGACTGGATCTCATCATCAATGAGCCATTCGAATCGATCGAGCGTGTCCCCCAAGGCCTTGACCTCATGGTCGATCAGTATAGGGATCCGGCAGACCGTCGGGCGGGCTCTCCTACCCGCCGGAAGCTGGCCGTCGAACTCGATTGTGACCCTGAGACGCGCAACCCCGTGCTGAAGAAGCTGCTCGACAAACTGACGCTCTACAAGTCAGGTGGAAGCCTTCTTACTGAAGGCGCTATGTATTTCATCCCGGTCCCGGGCCTGGGCGCTCTTTCCATGACAGCGCAGATGAAGGAACTAATCGTCAACAGTCCGCCGAGTGCGATCAACGGCAAAATCGACAGGGAGCTTGAGGCCGCCGGTGTCGAATTCTCTATCCGATTTCGATTCCGCTACTCGAGCGCGTTCACAACCGTGCAGCGTCTACAACTCATGGAGCAATTCAGGGCCCTAAAGGGCGTGCAGAATCGGGCGGCCCTCATCAAGGTTGCAGCGAAGGCACACACCGAGGCTGAGGCCATCAGCTCCATCCGTAAGGGCAAGATGCTGGCTGACATTCGAAAACGAAAGCCAATCCGGCTACTGAAGTTTGTCGGATTGTTTCCACTGGCCGTACTCAACAATGGAACACATGTCCTGATATGTCCGTACGATTACGTCACAAGCACTCGGGAAGTGGACAACTATGTTGACGCATACCGGGCATCCAATCCGAATGTCACTACGGTGCTTGTAACCGCTGGCCGCGTATCACCAGCCGTGCTCAAAAAGGTTGAGTCAGCTCGCATCAGAATCGTCGAAGAAGGAACGTTTACTGGTAATGAGGCAAAATGAGCAAACAAAGGATATGTCTGATAAATTTTGTTGCAAGAGACTCTTATAGACAACGCAAAGAATGGTTAAACGGAGACAGATGATGAGATTTATGAAGCTGTTTGGTATCGGATTGGTATTGGTGCTGATCTGTTTGGGTCCAGCCGGCTGCGGCAATCCGCAGCAAACAAAGTATGAGCCGGAGATGCGATGAGATCCATCACTGGTGTTGTTGTCGGTAACCTGCGTGATCGAACTGCCGTCCCAGAAGAAAATCTCATCGTCAATACCCTCAGATCCGTACCAGACCACATTATTGCCCGAGATCTGGGGATAATAATCGTCGTAGCTGTTATAAGTGACTTGTGTCATTGAACTGCCGTCCCAGAAAAAGATTTCATCGTCAATACCGTCCGAGCCCTGCCAGACAACATTATTGCCCGAGATCTGAGGATAATAATCATCGTAGCTGTTGTCGGTGACCTGTATGATTTGATACGGCGGAAGGGCAATGGCTGGGCTGCAAAACAATTGCGAAGTAAGAAGAATACCCAACACGACACAGAAAACAGTTTTTTTTGCTTTTTGATTTGGTGTGTTGCTCATGTTTTGACCTCTTGAAAGAATTGCTTTGTCATCTGTGTGCATTGTTAAGCCTTACGTCAATTCAGGGGGGGAGGGATGAAGATATGCATTTTAACCATCCTCCTCCTGGACAGCCGAAAAACGCTTAAAGACAGTATACCATATTTTGACCAAATTTCAAGAAAAAAATGTCCCCTCGCAGCGCCAGTCCGAATCTCTGTTTTGGCCAGATAGAATTGTTGATGTAAATATTCATGATAGCCACTAATCCTCAATCATACAAAATAGAATACATCTGACTCATCTACATCGAAAATTTATCTTTCAGATAGTATATACAAGCAGCGCAGGTAAAATATTAAAAGTAAAGTAAATCTAAAGTACTGAAGAACAAATTGTTGGGGGTGGGATTGAGTGGTTTGCAATCCCTGTATGTTGCTCTTAACCATCTATGATTAAATTTACAGTCACAGATTCATATGGTGCAGATACTTACTCCAAAGAAGTGGATATTAGGCATTTACAAGAGCGGCTTTTTTACCAAGCCTATGTTTTCGACCTGAAAACAGATAGAATATTGACCTTTTCCGCAGGGTTCTACGGATTGGCGACGCCGGGTGAAGGTGTAGCCGCTTGCCAGTTGGCTACGTCATTGCCATAATCAGCCGACACCTTACGAGAAAGCGATTTGCCAAGCCCATCCGCCGCGGCAGGCCAGAGGTCCACACCGCCGGGACAATCCTCAGGATGGAAGCCGTCACTGTAAGTCACCCTGTCAA
>JAUWKC010000074.1 GCA_030607345.1 Planctomycetota bacterium
ATTAGCATCCGCCAAGAGCGAGCCGGAGACGACGAGAAAGATTACGACACAGGCCGGGATTCGCAATTTCGCAAAATAACCCTGCATAAGTTCTCCTTTCGTATAAGTTTACAAACACCAACCCCCACGGCCGAGACCTCAGCCAGTGGGGGATAAGACTCCTTCTTCACCACAGTTAGGCGTGGATTGTTTCACAAAAGCCCGCCAGGGTCAAACTTTTTTCGTTGATAACCGAAAAAATTCGCGATAAGACCCTGAAGATTTCTGTTCACTCGGGCCATAATTGTGGAAGCTGCTGGACCGTTCGAAGATGTGTTTTTGTCTGAGCCGGCCGATGACGGGGCCAGAAAAACGCGCCACAGAACAATTTTGACAAGTATCGGGCTTGAAATGTTCCGCTTTCTTGATATTCTGCGTTGCTGATGTAAGATGGATTTTCCGAAGGGAACAACTATTCAAAGCCACACGATGACTATTGTGCCGCGGTACGCTGAGACCAACCAGGGTGGTGTGGTTCACCACAGCGTTTATCCGGTTTGGTTCGAGATGGGCCGGACCGAACTTTTGCGGGCCAACGGCCTGGCTTACAAAGACCTTGAGCAGGCCGGCGTCTTTTTTGTTGTGGCTGAACTGCGGATTAGATATCGTCAGCCTGCACGATACGACGAAGAGCTTCAGTTGGAGACGAACTGCTCGAGAGTTACGACAAGCAAAGTCGAGCACACATACGAACTGACCCGGCGCAGCGACGGTGCAGTCCTGGCCGAGGGCTCAAGCATTCTTGTCTGTGTCGGTCCCGACGGCAAGATTCGTCGGATGCCGGAGTTTATGCATCCGCAAGGTTGAGGAACTTGTGTTTGATTTGACTTGGTCGGGCTGGTTCATTAAACTACGACTATGGTTTCGGATAAGAAGGAGCAATGTGGCCTTTTCGGTATTTTCGGCAACAAAGAGGCGGTGTCGAAGACATATTTCGGGCTGCACAGCCTTCAGCATCGGGGTCAGGAATCGGCGGGCATTGCCACCAGCAACGGCGACACCATCCAGTGCCATAAAGGCATGGGAACGGTAACGCGCGTTTTCCGAAGTGGTTCGGGGCTGTTGGAAAAGCTGGCCAATCCGATAGCAATCGGTCACGTCCGCTATTCGACGGCAGGTTCGAACAATCCGGTTAACAGCCAGCCGCTCCTGAGCGAGTACTCCCGCGGGCAGGTTGCATTGGCCCATAACGGCAATCTCGTAAATGCGGCCCTTCTGCGTGACGAATACGAGGCATACGGCAGCATATTCAAGTCGACCAGCGACACGGAGATAATCACGCATCTTCTGGCCAAGCCGACTCACGTAGCCAAGCCCGACCAGCTTGGGCATGTACTGAATCACCTTCAGGGAGCATATAGTCTGTTGTTTTTGTTTGCGGACCGTATTGAAGCGGCGCGAGACCCTTTTGGCATTCGTCCCCTGTGCATTGGCCAGCTCGAGGAGGGCTCTTACGTAGTCGCCAGTGAGACCTGTGCTTTCGACGCAGTTGGAGCCAGGTTCATCCGTGAAGTTGAGCCGGGCGAAATCGTTCGGCTGGATAACAGCGGGCTTTCGAGCAGGTTTTTCGTCAAGCGGGGCACTGTTGCACCGGCGCACTGCATCTTCGAGCATATCTATTTTGCCAAGCAGAACTCGCACATCTTCGGGGAGAACGTGCATGAATTCAGAAAGAAACTTGGCAGGCGACTGGCAACAGAGCGCCCCGTGCAGGCTGATGTTGTAGTGCCGGTTCCGGACTCGGGTACGTCGGCGGCACTGGGGTATTCAGAGCAAAGCGGCATACCTTTTGATATGGGACTGGTGAGGAGCCATTACGTAGGCAGAACGTTTATCTCACCGGACCAGAAGACACGGGAACTGGAAGTCAAGCTCAAGCTTGCGGTGGTAAAAGAGGCTGTTGGCGGCAAGCGTATTGTTGTAGTGGACGATTCAATCGTGCGTGGTACAACCACAAGGGGCATAATCCGGACGCTGCGTCAGGCGGGGGCAAAAGAAATCCATATGCGTGTGAGCTGCCCGCCCATTAGATACCCGTGTTTTTACGGGGTTGATTTTCCAACGAAGCAGGAGCTGCTGGCCAACAACCGCGACCTTGGACAAATAAAGGATTTCCTCAAAGTGGACAGTGTCGGGTACATGTCGCTGGAAGGGCTGCTGTCTTGTGCGGCGCAGCCTGCCGGTCATTACTGCACGGCCTGCTGGACGGGTCAATACAGAATACCGGTTGACACTGCGGTCAACAAGTTCACCATGGAACGATATCAGTTGCATATGTTTGACGAGCCGTAGTAGTATATTCTGCGTTACTTTTGAGAATCAGCCCGAGGAGAACGCGAAAAAATGACAAGTGCTATCTTTAATCAGCTATGACCAAATATCTAACCTACCAGCAGGCTGGTGTGAGCATTGACGCCGGTGAAGAAATGGTACGGCAGATTTATTCGGCGGTTGCCGGCACACTCGGGCCGCGAGTGGTTGAATCTCCGAACAGTTTCGCCGGGATGTTCCGGCTGGACTACGATGAGCGTCTGTTCAAGAAGAACTACAGGAATCCCGTGCTGGTTGCCTGCACGGACGGCGTGGGCAGCAAGGTGCAATTAGCCGCCCTCGCGAAGAAGTTCGACACGGTTGGAATCGACCTTGTGGCGATGAACGTCAACGATATGCTGGTTCAGGGCGCCGAGCCGCGTTTTTTCCTGGACTACTTAGCGGTTCACAAACTGGAGCCTGCGGTGGTGGTGGAACTGGTAAAGGGCATCGCCGCCGGCTGCAAAAGGGCTGACTGTGCGCTTATCGGAGGAGAGACCGCCGAGATGCCGGACACTTACGCCGAAGGCGACTTTGATATGGCAGGCTTTGCCGTGGGCGTGGTCGAGCGTAAGAAAATCATCACGGGCAAGAACGTTAGAAACGGTGATGTGGTTCTGGGGCTGGGCTCGAGCGGGCTGCACAGTAACGGATACACGCTGGTTCGCAATATCTGTTTCAAGAAAACGAGCCTGAAAATGAGCGATGCGTTGGACGAACTGGATGGGGCTGTGCTTGGCGACGTGCTGCTCGAGCCGACGCGGATTTACGTCAAGCCGATAGTCAAACTGCTGTCGCAGTACAAGGTCAAAAAGATTGTCCACGGGATGGCTCATATAACAGGCGGCGGGCTTGTGGGCAATATTCCGCGGGTGCTGCCCAGGGACTGTGATGCGGTTATAAAGAAAGCAAGCTGGCCGAAGCCGAAGATATTCGACTTTCTGCAGGCGAAGGGTCCTGTCGAAGAGGCTGAGATGTACCGGGTCTTTAATATGGGTATCGGATTTGTGCTCATAGTGGCTGAAGATTTCGCTGACTCAATCGGCAGGAAGCTTAAGCGGTACGGCGAGAAGGTCTACAGGATAGGGCGGATTACCACGGGGACCGGCAAGGTAGTTTTCAAGAACTGAAAACTCAAGACTTGATGAAAAAGGGATTAATCAAAGCTGTTGCCGCATCGGCGGTTTATGCCGGTTTTGCCTTTTATCTGTATCGGCCGTACCTGAAGCATTTTGGCCCGTCGGAGTATCTTTTCGTTGCCAACTCGATTATTGCCGCTCTGGGCTGTTTTGTTCTCAGCCGGCGGTGGATAAGCGGTTTTTGGGAATCTCTTTTTGCGGGCGCGTTGTACGGTTTCGGACCATTCTTGCTGTGCCTTGCTCAATATCACCCGACAGCCGGTTCACTTGCAGCGGCAGTGCCCTGGCTGTTTTTGCCGGCTGCGTTCTGGCCTAAGGGAAGGTGGTGGTGGTTAAGCCGGCCGTTATGCCTGCTGCCTTTTCTGGCAATAGTGTTGTTCTTTCAGGTTTCGGCGCAGTGCCGGCTATTTGCGATTTCGACGCAGGCTAAACTGCGGCTGGCAGATTTGGCGGGTCTGCTGGCGCCGCTCGTTACGGTCAAGCAAAGCCTGGATCTCGTGGGGTTTTATCACGTCGGCGCCGCGGCGCTGCTTACAGGTTTTGTTATGCTCTTCAAGGCCCGGAGGTTCGGGATAGTAGTACTGTTGGCCGCAGGTACGGTCCTGGCCTTTTGGGATTCTTTTCTTCAGGTCAGCCCGGTTATGTGGCTGGCTGTGCCGGTGCTGTGCTGCTCGGTGCTTGTCGGAGTCGGGATGCAGGGCCTGGTCTCGGCCGGCTCAGCGGACAGAAGGTGGGTGCTGGCGGCGGCTGTGGTTATGATGGTTCCGGCGACAGTGACGCTGCTGCTGGCGGCCAAGTATTTCGAGGTGTTCGCGGGTCTGGGCAAGGGTTACGCAAGATTATTTGTCGGCACCGCCTTTATGTACATACTTGGTGCGGTCGCCGTCGGTATCATCTACTTTATGGCCCGTGTGAAGTTGAGGCTTCGATGGCTGAGGCTGATTATTCTGTGTTCGGCGACCGCTGTGGACATTTTCTGGGGCGCAACTTTTGTGGTTGACCAGATTTTCTACAGTTAGAAATCGGGCTGTTTTCTTAGGCATAATGCCCGACACAGGTCAAATGGCACCACTACCCCGGCTAAGAGACGCGAACAAATCGTTATTATCGGCGTATATTATTTAGGGTTATGTAGTTTCCTCGGCTTCAAATGCAGCCGTACATGGAGGGTCTGGAGTCAGCGAGCCGGCTCGGAGGTTACAGCATTGTTTATTGCGAAACAAAGGGTCTAAGTATAGTAAGGGCAACAGAAGCCCCGCTTTTGTTGGCTCAGCGAGAGAGAGTACAGGATTCGGATTATGACAGAAAGAATGGCAACAGTTACCGACAGTATGGGAAAACCAATAATCAGAGACCACCCCGCCCTGTCGCAGTTTTGCTTCGAGAACGGCTACGAATTCCGTGGCACGCTCTTGGGCAGCAAGGGCGTCAAGATAGAGCTGGTGCATAAGGATGACCGCGAAGCGGCCATTATATTGCCCCCGGCTGAAGCCAGGCAGTGCGCGAGATGGCTGCTGGGAACCACCGACCGGCAAGACCGCAGCCTGCCGAAAGACCTCGCCGAGATTCTGCAGAGAATAATCAATATCAAGAAGCCGCATCCGGCACTGAAACGCGGCGACAAGAGGAAAATAAAAGATGCGCTGCGTGCTCTAAAAGAATAACGCCGGCCAGAATCAAGTAATCGAAAGCAATTGATTTCACTCTGCCAGCGGTCTGACCGTGGTACCTTCGGCAAAAATCCAGGCACAGATACTTCTTCGTTCAGCCGTGGTATCCGGGCAAAACCGCTCTGCGCTTTGCGGATGCTCTGAGCTGCCTGCGTCGTGTGCTTTGGCAAGATAGAATTAAATCTATGTTCGGCAAAAGGTTCTTACGCGACAAAAATTTCGAGTTCGACCAAGCAACTTTTTTTCTGTAAATTCTATTTTGCTCTGAAGCAGAATCATCGTTCTCCACGTCCGTATCCAAAATATCTTTTGCCGGCTATGAGAATGTTTCGCGTTGGATATGGCCCAGGTAGAATCGCCCGTCTTTCTGCATAAAACCTATTATGGCGTCGAACTGTCGGTCTATGAAGCCGGTATCGTTTGAGACTATCGCCAGTCCTATGACGGCGCTGGTTTTGTTGTCGTGATGGTCGACCTCCGCAATTGAAACGTTGAACCTGCTTTTGAGTCGGCCGAGCAGGCTCTTGACGATGCCCCTCTTCTGCTTGAGCGAGCCCACGCCGTTGAGGTGAAGTTGCGCTGTTAATAGACCAACAATCATTTGGCGTTTTCCACTGTACGATTCCTGCACAAGAATTAGTCTTGGCCTAATGAATATAGTCTCTCGACGCCGCATTTGCAATACGGACCACACTGTTACGTTTCGGTGCGCCGAACATATACCGCTGTTGAATGCGACCCCGCACCCACTTTGACAAGCGACAACCGAAAACTTCCAGGCGCCCCTCTATCGTCAAAGTGGGTACGGCGTCTGATTTTTCTCCTTGACCGAAAAGACCGATAATATTAGAATTGTCAGGGCTGAAGGCGACTCAACCGGGACTTTTGCTCGATTCGGACAGCAGAATACGCCCGGGTTACAGTTCAGCAGTTTTCTGAAAGGGTGAGAAAATGAAAAACAAGGTGATTTCAAAGTGGATTATTGTGTGGCTTTTTGGGCTGTGGGTATTTTGCGGAGAAGCCGTGGCCGTCGAGGTGCTCGAACCCGGCTACGCCGTGGAGACGTATGCCAGCTACTCTGATGCCGGTATCCAAAGAAGCCCCTGGGACATGGTGTTTGTCCCGGACGGCAATCTCTACGCAACCCACGTGGCCGATGGCTCAATCCGGCGTGTTACACCTGATGGAATAGCAAGCGAATTTGTCGCCGGCATTTCCGGGGCGACCGGAATCGTTTGGGCCGGTGGCACGGACTACGGCGACTATCTCTACGCGGCTGCGACTTCCATTGGAGTGGTCAGAGTCGATTTGGACGGACACACGTCCAATTTTGCGAGCAGGGGCTGTGCCGGCACTTTGGGACTGGACAGGACGGGCAACTATGACGGGTATATGTACACCACGACAGGATGCGTCGACCACACTTACCGAGTCTATCCGGACGGCAGCGTCACACCGTTTTCAAGCTGGCCCACCCACATCAACGGCGGCGGACCACATAACATCACCTTTGACAATGTGGGAAACTACGGCGGATGGTTTTATGTGGCCTCGGCTTTTGTGGAAAGCCAGGCACAGGTCAGCGGCCTTTTCATTATGGACCCTTGCGGCAATGCCGGCAGATTTGCACCAGATTTGGTTGTGGCCCATAATCTGGATTTCGACCCAACAGGTGATTTCGGTTGGGATATGTTTGTGATTGGCAGGTCGAGCTATGACAACCCGGATTCGCTCTGGCGGGTCGGTCCGGATGGCACTGCAACGGCCTTTGCTACGCTCCAAGGCGTGGCTCCTCGCGGGATGGCATTCGGTCCCGATGGAGCACTGTATATCGGCGAGTATATTAGCGAAATTCAACAGGTAATAATCAGCCGCATCACACCCTATATCACCTTTGAGGTGGCGGTTGACATCAAGCCGGGAAGCTGTCCAAACCCGCTTAATCCGGCAAGCAGAGGGCTTCTGCCGGTAGCGGTCCTGGGCGCAGAAGACTTCGACGTAAGCAGCATTGACGCAGCTTCGATTCGCCTCGAAGGCATTGCGCCCGTTCGCAGCCATTATGAAGATGTGGCGACGCCCGCGCCGGACGGCAACGAGTGCGACTGCAGCAGCGAAGGACCGGACGGCCGGCTTGATTTGACCCTAAAGTTCAAGACACAGCAAGTGGCTGAGGAGCTTGTAAATTCGCTTGGCGAGGTGGCTTCGGGTGACGAGCTGGTATTGACCTTGACGGCCACTCTGGCAGATGGGACGCTTGTAGAAGGAAGCGATTGCGTGGTTGTTGTCGGCAAGGTACCCGATTGGATAGCTGCCAAGAAATCCGACATCACCCAGGACGGCATTGTCAACATCTTCGATTTCGCTGCGATGACGCGGCACTGGCTCAAACCTGCCGCTCAATAGTTCGGGCACGTCAAAGGGTCGATAGTGGGCGGTTCCGAGGATTTCGGCGGCCAACAGCTTTGGTGTAAAAAA
>JAUWKC010000315.1 GCA_030607345.1 Planctomycetota bacterium
AAGACGCGGATTGTTGTGGTCTCTTCGACGAAGGGTTTTTGCCGGCCGTCGCGACCTGTCCAAAGGGAGGACTTCCAGTAGACTTTTGCCTGGATGGCTTTGGATTTGGAATCGACGTCGAGAATTTTGACGTTACGGACGTCGTAGGAGAAGTCTTCGAGGGACCACGAATCGCCGAGCTTTTTATCTGCGACGTAGAGCTGGTGCCACGCCCAGAATATGCCGCGATGATGCGGATGGTCGGCGGGGAAATCCTCGGTGAGGATTTGCCCGTCGAGGTCGTAAAGCGGATGCACGTAATTTGCCCGGGTGAACTTTCCGTCAATTGACTTTGGGCTGCGCTGATAGAAAAATACTTTGCGGCCCTTGTCGCTGACGAGAAAGCCTTGTTCGGTTTCTTGAATTTCAATGGGATGCCGATAACCGGGTCGGTTACAGTCGGAGTGCCGTTCGGCGGCATTAGTCATCGGCCGGCCGCCTGCCTGGCATACTAAAACAGACACAGACATAATTGTACCCAGCAAGGCTGTTTTGAATCTGGCCATTCGGTACGTTCCTTTCCTGCCCGAAGCAAAGCTGCTACTGCAAGCGCTCTTCGAACTGCCGGGCCTGCTGCAATAGCTCATCTCTGCTGATTTGTTCCTTTTCCGCAAGCTCGAACGTCCATTCGTACGAGTCCACCGTCCTTCCGGGGATAAGTATCTGGGCGAAAAAGTCAAATGGAAACGCATCATACCAGGGCGCTTTGAGCTCGCGGTGGGTCTTGAGCGTTTCAAAACCGTCTTTGCGAATCGTGATATTGTAATCGCCGTACCAGTTAAACGAAGCCGTGACGGGCGAGGTGCCTATCTGCTCGTCGTTCAGGATTACCAGGGCGCCCTGCGGCTCGGTGTTTATCGTAAGCCGTCGCTCAACACAACCGCAGGCTGTGAGCAAAAACAGAACCGTAATGACAAGGCCCGGTAGGCCGCCCTTTTTCATACCTTAATTCCTGAATAAGAACCTGGCACTATTATAAACCAACAGTCGAAATATAAAAGTATGAAAATTCGTACTCGCCGCCCTATTTCCCTGCTGCCGGCGCGTTTTCAAGAATCGCGAGTGCATACCGTCTTAGAGGCCGTAAAATACGCGCGGCCCCGATATTCGTCAAGATAAATCGCCCGCGGCGGTGCCGCTTCGGACCGCGGAGTCAAAATCGTTGACAAGCGCGTTTGCGCAGGTTAAAGTGGTCACCAAACAGAGGAATGTGTTTCACTGGTGATTTATTATGAAGATTTCGCTGAATTGGTTGAGAGATTATATTGATATTGAAGAGCCGGCTGAAGAAATTGCCGAGATGTTAAGCGACTTGGGACTGCCCTGTGAAGGAATTGAGCAGTTGGACGACGATGTCGTAATCGATGCGGAGGTGACAAGCAATCGGGGCGACTGTCTGGGTTATATCGGTATTGCAAGAGAGTTGTCGGCTGTCACCGGCAAGGAGCTGCAACTGCCGGTGGTCGAGCTTGCCGAATCGGACAGGGATGTTTCGGACTTTGCCGGCGTCGAGATTGCCGAGCCCGGTTTGTGCTGCCGATACACTGCCCGGGTCATCGAGGGCGTGACCGCAGGACCATCGCCGGAGTGGATGGTAAAAAGACTCGAGGCGGTGGGTCTGCGCAGCGTCAATAACATAGTCGATGCAACCAACTACGCGATGATGGAGACGGGCCAGCCGCCACACGCCTTCGATTATGACAAAATAGCAGAGGGAAGAATAATAGTCAGAAGAGCCGCAGCAGGCGAACGCATAGTGAGCATCGACGGTACGCAGTGCGACCTGGCTGAGGAGATGCTGATTATCGCCGACGCCAAAGGACCCGTTGCCATTGCGGGAGTAATGGGCGGGCTTGAGACGGAGGTAAGCGACACAACGAGGACGATTCTTCTCGAGGATGCGTACTTTGACCCGGTGAGCGTGCGGACCACGTCACGAAAACTTTCTCTTCCATCGGAGGCGTCATTTCGATTCGAGCGGACGGTGGATATCGAGGCCATCGACTGGGCCTCCAAAAGAACCGCACAGTTGATAATCCAGGTTGCCGGCGGCAAGGCAGCCAAATGCGTTGTTGATGCGTACCCAAAAAGAAAAGAGCAAAAGCAGGTAACACTGCGTCCTTCAAAGCTGAACAAATTGCTCGGCATTGAGGTGTCGCCGGAACGGGTGGTACAGATTTTGTCGGCCCTGAAGTTCGAACCGAAGCGCAGAAACGAATCGATAGTGTGCAAAGTGCCTTCATGGCGAAGCGATGTGTATCGCGAGGTTGACCTGATTGAAGAAGTTGCCCGCGTTTACAACTACAACAAAATACCTACCGAGGAAAAAATTGAGATTCGGGCGGTACCGGT
>JAUWKC010000169.1 GCA_030607345.1 Planctomycetota bacterium
CGTCCGAACTAAAATCGAGCGGGCGGGCATCAAAACCATCCAACTTGATTTACTGGATGAGTCACTTTATTCGCAGTTGCCCGATGTGGAAAATGTATTCTATTTAGTTGGTATGAAGTTCGGTTCCACCGGTAATCAGCCGTTGACATGGGCGCTGAACAGCTTTCTGCCGGGTCTTGTAGCGCAACATTATAAGGACTCGCGCATTGTGATTTTCTCCACCGGCAACGTTTATCCTTTGGTTGACGTCAATAGTGGCGGAGCATCGGAAGAAACTGCTCCCGACCCGGTAGGCGAATATGCCCAGTCGTGCCTCGGCAGAGAACGAATATTCGAATATTTCTCGCAGCTTCACAATACACCAATGACCATAATCAGACTCAATTATGCCAACGAACCTCGATATGGCATTATTGTTGATGTTACCCGCAGGATTCTAAATAGTGAACCTATCGACCTGACTACGGGAGCGGTCAATCTGATCTGGCAGAGAGATGCTCTACAATTTATCATCCGCTCTATCAGTCTCGCGAAATCACCGCCGGCTATTCTTAATGTTACCGGGCCGGATACCGTTTTGGTTCGTCAACTTGCTGAGCAAATCGGCCAGGAGCTAAGTACCAAACCAAAGTTCACATCCCGGGAAGCGCGAACAGCTCTGCTTTCAAACGCGTCTTTCTGTTTCAGCATGTTTGGCTATCCGCAGACGACGCTTGAGGAGATGGTATCTCTGATTGCCAAATGGGTGGCATCGGGCAAAACGGTTCTAAACAAGCCGACCAAGTATGATATTCGTAATGGCAAATTCTAAGTAGATTATCAGTATATCAGGGCATCAGGATGCAGGTTATCAGGAAATCAGGGTATCAGTCCGCAGGACACCTTACGGTGGAAAACCAACCTGATATTCTGATAATCTGATAGCCACTACCTGGTAACCTGATGACCTGATACCCTAAATTTTTAGCTCACTTTAGGCACTTTACACTTTAGGCACTTTTTTATGCTGGATATAAACATAATCGATACACTGCGTTCGGGTTGTGTGATTCCTGCCCATCCACTGGCCCTGAAGCCGGCTAAAAAACTTGACGAACATCGTCAAAAGGCGTTGACCCGCTACTATTTAGCTTCCGGCGCAGGCGGCCTGGCGGTAGGTGTCCACACGACCCAATTTGCTATCCACGACCCTAAAATAGGTTTATACCAGCCGGTGCTGCAATTGGCCATCGAGACAGCTCGTACATTTGCCGTGTCCACATATCTCGGTGAACCAATAATGATTGCAGGTATAGTAGGTGACACCCGGCAAGCTCTTAAAGAAGCCCGGTTAGCCCGAGACCTCGGCTATCATCTTGGACTGCTATCTCTCGCAGCTCTTAGAGGCAAATCAATTGACGAGCTTGTGGACCACGCCAGAGAAGTAGCTCAAATAATACCGGTTATGGGATTCTATCTGCAGGAGGTCATAAGCCAAATGGTGCTGCCTGTCGAGTTTTGGCGAAAGTTCGTTGAGATACCAAACGTCTTAGCTATAAAAATTGCACCGTTCAACAGATACCAAACGCTTGATGTTCTCGAAGCAGTTGCCCATTCCGGCAGGTCTGGCGAGATTGCATTATATACCGGCAACGATGACAATATAATTTCTGATTTACTAACGCGGTATGAGTTTAACGTCCCGCCAACGGCGGGTTTCGATCTAAACCCAGCGTTGCTGGGCGGTCGTCTGGTCTCGCTTCAGATTGTCGGCGGATTGTTAGGCCAATGGGCTTGCTGGACCAAAAGAGCAGTTGAATACCTCACTCGTATTAAGACCATACGCTTGCCCGCCGCGGCGGGCGAGTCCGACACCCCGGTCCCGCAACGGATGTTGACGTTAGCCAATCAATTAACGTTGGCCAATAAGGCAATTTTCGATGCGGATAATCATTTTGCCGGGTGCATCCCGGGCATATCTTACGTCTTGAAACAACAGGGCCTTTTGAAAGAGCTAAGCACACTTAATCCTGACGAACAACTCTCACCCGGACAGGCCGAGAAGATTGATAAGATAAGGAGCAATTATCCACATCTTACCGATGACGATTTTGTCAGAGACAATCTTCATAAGTGGTTGTTACCCTGAATATGTCCGGCATACTGAAAAATATTTGATGGCAATTTATAGATGAGTCGATTACACTATTTTTTGTTTTTGGAGAGAGCCTTTTATACTTCTTCTTAAATTTTTCGTGAGGGTATCATGACTCAGCAAGCTAACAAAAATTGTGAAGTGGAAATTGGAAATTTTAGGCTATGCGGTCCAACTGTGACTGGACAAGCTGTTCGTGTTACATTAGTGTTGTTGTTTATGTCTCTTCAATGCTTAGCTGCGGACCGGTCGGTAATCGGCACAAGCCGTGGGGACGAAATGCTCGCCGAATACTTTCGTAACCAGACCGCAAAGCTCAGCGAACAATGCCTGGCCGACATCAAAACCCTCGATGACTGGGAAACAAAGCGAGAGGTTTATCGAAAGCAACTTTTTGAGATGCTTGGTCTTAAACCGTTTCCCAAAAAGACCGACCTCAAACCTGTTATCACCGGCAAGGTCGAGCATGAGGAGTTTACTGTCGAGAATATTCACTATCAATCCAGACCCGGCCTTTACGTAACGGGCAACCTGTATATTCCAAAAGGTCTTAAAAAGCCCGCACCGACGATTCTATACGTTTGCGGTCACTCCGTCGGCACGAAAAACGGTATCCGCTATGGTAACAAGGCTCCCTACCAGCGCCACCCCGCCTGGTTCGCGCGGCATGGCTATGTGTGCTTCATTATTGACACGGTGCAACGGGGTGAGATTGAGGGTATCCATCACGGAACGTACCGATACAAAATGTGGTGGTGGAATAGCCGCGGCTACACGTCCGCCGGCGTTGAGGCATGGAACTGCATACGCGCACTGGATTATCTCCAGATGCGCAAGGAAGTTGACAATGACCGCATCGGAGTAACCGGTATCTCCGGCGGCGGGGCGTACAGTTGGTGGCTCTCTGCACTCGATGACCGTATCAAAGTCGCTGTCCCGGTGGCCGGTATCACCGACCTTCAAAACCACGTTGTGGACGGCTGCGTCGAAGGCCACTGCGATTGTATGTATCTGGTGAATACGTACCGCTGGGACTATCCGCTCGTGGCGGCACTGGTGGCGCCGCGACCTCTTTTGATTTCCAACAGCGACAAGGACAGCATCTTTCCACTGGACGGAGTCCTGCGGCTGCACGAGAAAGTACGCCGTATCTACAGGCTTTATAACGCCGAAAAGAACCTCGGCCTGCACATCACCGAAGGCCCCCACAAGGATACACAGCAGACGAGAGTGCACACTTTTAGCTGGTTCAATCGCTTCCTCAAAGGTGAAGACCCATTGATCGACAAGCCGGCTGTGCCTTTTTTCCAGTGGCCACAACTCAAGGTTTTCGACTCGCCCGCCGCGGCGGGCAAGCTGCCCGCCGACCGGATAAACATACAAATACACGAATCGTTCGTGGCCAAGGCCCCGCAACCCTCCGTGCCACAATCAGCCGTCGAGTGGGCAAAGCAGCGCAGAGCCTGGATGAAAGCGCTTCGGGAAAAGTCGTTCCGCGGATGGCCGAGGCAGACGCAAGCCGGTCCGCTCGATGTCGAGCGTGTATTCTCCGTCAAACGGGAAGGCGTACGCTTCAGTGCCTTTGATTTCACTTCTCAGCCGCACGTTCGTCTGCGTTTATACTTGGCGCACCAGGCCGGCCTCAATGAGCCTGAGACGGTTGTGCTGAATGTACTGAGCGAACAGGGATGGACCGAGTGGCTGGCCGCTATGCGCATTGGCTTTGCCGATGAACTTAGCGACCAGACGCTACCTGAGCCGGATAAAAACGCTTTTCAACGCTATCAGGAAATGTTCAAGAATAACAAGGACACGCTGGCGTACCTGGCGCCGCGGGGGATTGGGCTGACTGCCTGGAACACCGACGAACGCAAGCGGACACAAATCCGCCGGCGGTTTATGCTGCTTGGCCAGACAATTGATGGCATGCGAGTCTGGGACGTAAGGCGGGCGATTCAGACGCTGCGTACCCTCGATTCGACCAGGGATGTACCGATGGCCCTTGAAGGCAAGGGGCCGATGGCAGGTATCGTGCTGTACGCCTCGTTGTTCGAGCCTGACATTGCCAGGGTCGATTTGTGGCATCTGCCCGACTCGCACCGTGACGGCCCGACCTTCCTCAATGTGCTGCGCTATCTGGACATACCGCAGACCGTAGCGATGGCGGCTGAGCGAAGTCAAATACGACTCTATCAGGAGGACGACTCCGGATGGCGATTCCCACAGGCCGTCGCTGAGAAATTGGGCTGGCCCGATAACAAATTCCAGATGCAAGGAAAGTGCCTAAAGTGAGCTAGTTATTTAGGCCATCAGAGCATCAGGTTACCAGGTAGTGGATATCAGAGCACCAGGTTATCAGGATAAATGCACAGCATAAATTTGTTTTTTCCTGATTTCCTGATTTCCTGATATACTGATAACCTACATCCTGATGTCCTGATCTGCTGATATCCATATTTTAGGCACTCCAAACTTTAGTTC
>JAUWKC010000158.1 GCA_030607345.1 Planctomycetota bacterium
CTGGATACCGTAGGGGCTGCCGAGCGGCAGTATCATTCGTCCGCCTGGTTTTAGCTGCTGCAGCAGCGGCGGCGGGACAAAACCGGCTGCGGCAGTTACTATGACCGCGTCAAACGGGGCTTGCTCCTGCCGGCCGAAATAGCCGTCGCCGTGCGTAACGGTCACGTTCTTATAGCCGAGTTCTTTCAGGCGCTTTGTGGCGGACGTGGCTAATGGCCCCAGAATCTCGATTGTGTGAACCTCGCGTGCGATTTCGGCACAGACCGCAGCCTGATAGCCGGAGCCTGTTCCAATCTCAAGCACCTTATCGTTTGCGTCAAGTCCCAATACTTCGGTCATATAGGCCACGATGTAAGGCTGACTTATGGTCTGGTTCAGGCCTATCGGCAGAGGATGGTCCGCATAGGCCCGCTTCAAATCAGTCGGTCGGACAAAGGCGTGCCGCGGCACGGTGCGCATCGCTCTGAGGACGTTCGGGTCCTTGACATTTTCGTCCTGGATGTATCGCGTCACCATAAGATTGCGTTCTTCGGCGCGCTCGGCGAACGCCGGGTGATTATGGTCCGGCCGCGGTATTTTCCGGTCCTCGGCTGGTTTTTCTTTGGTCCGGTCCGGCTGATTTGGCTCGGCTGACGCCTGGCCGGTCTCTGCATGATTGTTATCCGAAGCGAAGAGCGGACCGGGTCCTCCTGGGCTCCTGAGCGACAATACGCCCAGAAGCACCGCCGCCGCCACTGCCGCGGACAAAGACAGAATCGCAAATTTCCTCACTGTTGCCGCGTGTTTTGCCGTCATCTTACTTGCTTTTCCATATCCTGTACGCCCACGCTGAAATCTGATTGTCACGCCCCGTAGCTGGTTGGTATTGTATCACATCTGTAAGATGCAACAATAGCTGAGAATTTGCCGGGTGGGCTGCGGATGCGGCTATTGACGGCGGAAGTGCGGAATTTTCCTGAAAAAAGCACTTGCAGGAAGTACGCCAGCTCCTATACTTAATGGTGATTTCTGCGGGTGTAGCTCAGTGGTAGAGCGTCACGTTGCCAACGTGAATGTCGTGAGTTCAAGTCTCATCACCCGCTTTTGGGTATATAGTATCGGCGAGGTACCAGCTAATTTGTAGTTTGGCATTGGTCGCCGATATGTGTAAGTTCCGCACAGCCGCAGGCGCTGACGTGGCAGTTGCGGGGCCGGGAAGGTTTGAATCCTGGCTAAGGGAAGCAGAGACCGGATGCCACCGGAGTACCGGGTAGTCTATGGGATTTCCCTGATGCCTTTTTTGTTTATGACCCGGTCCTGGAACTTTTTCAGCCGTGACTTCTGCAGTGCCGATAAGATGTGTGGGACTTCACGGTGAGTTCGCAGCTTGTGGGCGGCGGAGTTGTTGAGGAAGGGGTATTGAGATGGCAGAAGAGCAAGAGCAAGAGCAGACGACGGTGAAAAACACGGTGACGGTTGAAGACGCCGGGCCGTGCAGGAGAAAGCTGATTGTCGAAGTCCCTGAGGAGACAGTAAAAAGCGCTGTCGACGAACGGTACGAGAGCCTCCGCAAAGAGGCGGCTGTGCCGGGTTTCAGGAAAGGCAGGGCCCCGCGCCGACTTCTCGAAAAGAGGTTCGCTAAGGAAGCCAACGAGCAAATCAAGCTCAAGCTGCTGGCCGATGCCAGTGATTCTGCGGTCAAAGATAACGACCTTGATGTCCTTCGCGAGCTGGACATCGATTATGAAGAGCTTGAGCTGCCTGAGAGCGGGCCTTTGAAATTTGAATTTGAAGTGGAAGTCAGGCCCGACATTGCTTTGCCGCCGCTCGAAGGCATCCCGGTTCAAAAGCAAAAACTCGAAGTGACAGACGAGCAGGTTGACAGAGAAATCGAGCAGTTGAGGAAATGGTCGGGTCTGTGGACGCCGCGCGAGGGCGGCGGCGCAGAGCTGGAAGACCAGGTGATAGCTGATGTGCTGCTGAAGGTCGAAGATGTTGAAGAGGAAGAAAAGCTGGACGACATCGAGGTCCACGTAAGAGCAAATGGTTTTGTCGGCGCTGTTCCTGTCGAAAAGCTTGACGAGCTGCTGGTCGGTGCAAAGCCGGGCGACACCAGGCAGGCAACGGTCAGCGTCGCCAAGACGTTTTTCAGAGAGGAGTATCGGGGCAAAAAGGTTGATATCAGTATCACCGTGAAGGATATTAAATGGCTCAAGCCCACCGCCGTGGATAAGAACTTCCTCAGCAGGTACGGTGCCGAAGATGAGGCCGAGCTTAGAGAGAAGATGCGCGATACGCTTCAGAGCCGGCTCGAACGCCAGACACGAACCGAGATGAGCGAGCAGATTTACCAGCACCTGCTGGACAATACCGATTTCGAGCTGCCCGCGGAAATTGTCGGCGAGCAGTCGGCCGAGCTGCTGAAAAGGCACTACAGCAATTTGATGATGCGTGGGCTGGGCCGTGAAGAGATTGAACTGCAGATGGAGCAGTTACGGGCCGGCAGCGAGCAGCAGGCGAAACAGCAGCTCAAGACCTTTTTCATAATGGACAAAATCGCCGACGAGTTGAAAGTCGAAGTCAGCGATGAAGAGGTCAATGGCCATATTGCGCAGTTGGCTATCCAGCAGCGACAACGTCCCGAACGGATGAGAGAGCAGATGCTCCGCGATGGCTCTCTGACCCAGTTCAAGATGCAGGTAAGAGAAGACAAATGCGTTGAAAAACTGCTCGAATCGGCCAATATCACGGAGGTCAAACCCAGGAAACAGGCAAAGAAAACAAAGAAGACCTCGAAGAAAAAGGCGGCGGCGGGTGAGAAAAAGGAATCCGCCAACAAGAAGGCCAAAAAGAAAAAGGAGAGTTGAAAGCCTGCGGCGATAGCCGGCGGCTTCGGTTTCGTGTTTTTGTATTAAGAGATAAAGGGACAAATAAATGGCTTTTGAGAATCCGGCAGCAAACTTTATAAACGCTTCCAGGCCCGGCAGAGACCGCTCCATTCAAGCCGGGCATATGCAAATGTACGACCAGTACGGCGATTACCAGCGCTATCGCCAGATGAGTCTGGATGATATGCTGCTGGAGAACCGCATTGTGTTTATGGTCGGAGACATTTCCTACCAAAGGGCCGCTGAAGTCATTATGAAAATGCTCTATCTGGACAACCTCAAAAAGGGACGGGAAATCAGCCTCTACATCAATTCTCCCGGCGGGACCGTCGACGACACGATGGCAGTTTATGACACCATACGGTTTGTCAACTCTCCGGTCGCCACCTATTGTATCGGGCGGGCTCAGTCCGGAGCGGCTGTCATACTGGCGGCGGGAACAAAAGGCAGACGCTATGCCCTTGCCCATGCCAAGGTGATGCTCCACCAGCCCTGGGGCGGAATCAGCGGTCAGGCTGCCGACATAAAGATACAGGCCGAGGAAATCCTAAAGGCCAAGACGATGATAAATCAAATCCTAGCCAAGCACACCGGACAGTCCATCGAAAAAATCGCCGCTGAGACCGAGAGGGACAGGTATATGAGCGCCGAGGAGGCCTGCCGATACGGGCTCATAGATGAGGTGCTCCAGGAGGAAGAAGCAGAGAAGCACAAAAAGAAGGATAAGAAGGCTAATAACGATAAGAACAACAAGAAATCTGAAGATAAACAATAGAATGGAATTCTTTTGAGCCGTCGGTTTCCAGGTTCTCAAGAAGAACGCGGCGGCTCGACAAACGAGGAATAGACCTATGGAGGTAAATCAGAATTTAGTGCCGATAGTAATCGAGAAGAGCGGGCGCGGCGAGCGGGCATACGATATCTATTCACGGCTGCTCAAAGACAGGATTATCTTTCTCGGCGGACCTATCGATGACCCAATTGCGAACTTGATTATTGCGCAGTTGCTCTTTCTCAGCAACGAGGAGACCAAAAATGATATCCATTTTTATATCAACTCTCCGGGCGGCTCAATCACCGCGGGACTCGCAATCTACGATACGATGCAGTTCTTACGCTGCGATGTGGCAACCTACTGTGTCGGTCAGGCCGCGAGCATGGCGGCGCTTCTTCTTACCGGCGGGGTGAGCCAGAAACGCTTCCTTCTTGCAAACAGCAGGGTGCTTCTGCACCAGCCTCATATCACGGGCATTCTTGAAGGCACGGCTACGGACCTCGATATAGAGGCAAAGGAAATACTGCGGCTGAGAAGCAGGCTCTACGAAATCCTGGCTCAGCATACCGGACAAACACCGGAGAAAGTAGAGAAAGACTGTGACCGAAACCTTTGGCTCGAAGCCGAAGAAGCTGTCAATTACGGACTGGTTGACAGGATACTGCAAAAGGCGCCCGAGATTGTCACCGGGTCCCGGGACAATCAGCAAACACAGGATTGAAAGGCGTAAAAAGTGAAAACAGCAGCCATTCAACTGACCGCGTGCCTGCTTATCTTCGCCGCAGGCTGTGCAAGCACCAACGACAGGTCACCGCTGGAAGACGAAATCACCGCACTGAGCCGGGAAAAAAGCGAGCTCCAACGTCGACTCGAAGACGTCGAGGCCGGGAACGCACAGTTGACAAAGCAGGTGCAGGTTCTGTCCGGCCTGTCGGATAAAGTCGACCCGGAAAAGCTGTACGACCTGCAAGGCATCAAGCTGGCAGGTGCTACTAATCTTTACGACAAAGACGAAGACGGCAAAAAGGAAAAGTTAATCGTCTATGTTCAACCGATTGATAATCAGGGCGATATCGTAAAGGCCGCCGGGTCCGTCGATGTTCAGCTCTGGGATTTGAACAAGCCCCAAGCCGAGGCGCTGCTCGGGCAGTGGCGCGTGGAACGGGACGAACTCAAAGA
>JAUWKC010000289.1 GCA_030607345.1 Planctomycetota bacterium
ATAGCTGAAACACTCCTGCAGATGCAGCGGCACAGGGTAATATACCGCACAGCCTATATTGCTTTGCTGCAAATGGGCCATAAGCTCGTCCCGCCGGGGCGTCCGCACCACGTACTGGTTATAAACCGAGACACAATCCGGCCTGACATAAGGTGTGCGTACCGCCGTGCCTGCAAATCTCTCGTCGTAGTAAGCGGCATTGAGCCGACGTGCCTCGGACCACTGGTCGAGATGCGGCAGTTTCACCAACAGCGCCGCGGCCTGAATCGGGTCCAGCCGGAAATTGCCGCCGATGTGCCGGTAATAGTACCGCGGGTTCTGTCCGTGGTCCCGCATCATACGCAACCGCTCGGCAAGCTGCTGGTCATTGGTCACAATCAGCCCGCCATCGCCGATGCCACCGAGATTCTTGCTCGGGAAAAAGCTAAAGCAGCCGGCGGTGCCGATGCTGCCGGCTTTTCTGCCCTTGTATGTACTGGTCATCGACTGCGCGGCATCCTCGATAACGGTAAGGTTGTATTTGTCGGCCACCTCCATAATGGGGTCCATATCCGCCATCTGCCCGAACAGGTGGACCGGGATGATTGCCCTGGTTCTCTCAGTGATTGCCGGCTCGATTAGGCTCGGGTCGATGTTGAACGTGCTGGGGTCAATGTCTACGAAGACCGGCTTTGCACCAACTCTGGCGATGCAGCCCGCTGTGGAAAAAAATGTAAACGGCGTGGTAATAACCTCGTCTCCGGCTCCGATGTCAAGGCTCATCAGACAATTCAGGATTGCATCGGTTCCGCTGGATACCCCTACGCCGAATCCGCAGTCGCTTATCCGGGCTATTTTCTCCTCCAGTTCAGCCACTTTCGGGCCGCCGATGCACTGTTGCGATTCAAGGACTTCCGAAATGCCCGCCAGAACCTCGTCTTTTAGTTTCGCGTACTGTGCCTTAAGGTCTAACAGAGGTACCTCCATGTTCTTTCCCCGATACATGTCTTTAGAATCCTTTATTGTTATTTTTGTCGGCTGAACCATTTTTAGACTATCCAACATGCCGGCCGGTATCATCCGGCTTTGGAGGCAGAGTCCTTCTTGCTCGCTCTGGTTTTAACATACCAGTCTATCGTTGCCTTGAGTCCTTCGTCAAAGCCGGTCCCTGCCTCAAAGCCGAAGTATTTACTGGCTCGCGATACGTCCAGGCGGCGTCTCGGCTGACCGTCGGGTCTGGAAGTGTCCCAGCGCATTTCACCCTTAAAGCCAGTCAATCCAGCGATTTTTTCAGCAAGCGCCTTAATCGCTATCTCGAATCCGGTCCCGATATTAACCGCCTCGGATTCATTGTAGCGCTCTGTCGCCAGCAGGATGCCTTCTGCGGCGTCGGCTGCGTAAATAAATTCACGTGAGACCTTTCCGCTTCCCCAGCAGACAATATGGTTATCGCCTGCTTCGATTGCGTCGATGCACTTTTTTATCAGCGCCGGTATCACGTGACTGCTGGCAGGGTTAAAATTATCGCCCGGTCCATACAGATTTACCGGCAGCAGAAATATCGAGTTAAAACCGTACTCGGCCCTATAGGCCTGAGACTGCACCAGCAGCATTTTCTTGGCCAGACCATACGGTGCGTTCGTTTCTTCAGGATAGCCCTTCCAGAGGTCATCTTCCCTGAAGGGCACAGGCGTGAACTTCGGATACGCGCAAACCGTACCGATGGCTACAAACTTTTCAATGTTGCAAAGGCGACCCTGCTCGATAAGCTGGGCGCCCATCATCAGGTTCTTGTAGAAAAACTCGCCCGGATGCTCGCGGTTAGCCCCGATTCCGCCTACGACCGCTGCAAGATGGATAACGATGTCGGGCGCCATATCTTCATACATACGGGTGATGTCGTGCGGGTCGACCAGGTCGTAGTCCTCGATTTTCGGCACGAGAATGTTCCTGCATCCACGTTTTCGCAGGCCTTCGGTGACATAGCTGCCGAGGAAACCGGCTCCTCCGGTGACAACGACCCTTTTGTTTTCAAAAAAAACGTTCATTTTGATTTACTCATGTGCTCCTGCCAGACCTTTTCTCGCTCGGCCAGCATCATATCGGCATCCGTCATCATTTGTGCCAGCTCTTTGAACCCGACCTTAGGCTCCCAGCCAAGTTTCCTTTTGGCCTTGCTTGCGTCACCAAGCAGAACGTCAACCTCTGTCGGACGATAGTAGCGTGGGTCTGTCTCAACGTACTGATGCCAGTCCAGCTCAAGATAGCCGAAGACCTCGTCCAGAAACTCCCTCACCGAGTGGTTTTCACCACTGGCTATGACGTAATCATCGGGCTCATCGTGATTGAGCACAAGCCACATAGCCTCGACGTAATCACCGGCAAATCCCCAGTCGCGTTTTGCATCCAGGTTACCTAAGTACAGTTTGTCCTGCAGACCAAGTTTTATCCTTGTTGCCGCCCGCGTAATCTTTCTGGTCACGAAGGTCTCGCCTCGTCTTGGCGACTCATGATTGAACAGGACCCCGTTACACGCAAACAGTCCGTAGGCTTCTCTGTAATTGAGCGTCTGCCAGAAGCTGTACACTTTTGCGCAGCCATATGGACTTCTCGGATAGAAGGGTGTTTTCTCGGTTTGCGGTATTTCGACCACCTTGCCATACATTTCGCTGCTGGAGGCCTGGTAAAATCTCGCCGGCCTTTTCATTTGTCGAACTGCCTCAAGCAGCCGAAGTGTGCCGAGCGCATCAGTATTGACCGTGTAGATTGGTGTATCGAAGCTGACGCGAACATGGCTTTGAGCACCGAGGTTATAGACTTCGTCGGGTTGAATCTCGCTTACGATTGTTGCCAGG
>JAUWKC010000102.1 GCA_030607345.1 Planctomycetota bacterium
CAGGCAAATACGCTGACGATTTCAAAGACCGTTGTTCACATCGGCCAGTTCAAACCGCTTGCAGACGCCGGGCGGATTGATTATAATCACCCGCGGCTCCATACCCGGCTGGATATTGCAACATCACATACATTGCAGGCTAACGATGATAAGATTCTTAACTGCCGCTTTCGTGTCATTGCTGTTGCTTATGGGCGTCGGATGCGTCTCTTCCTCTGCACCCGGCACTCAGGATACGGCCAACAAACTGCTCTCCAGGGAGTTTGAGAAGCGGCCACGCGGCCGAATCGGCTCATACGCCACCCTGACACTCGGCACATATTTTATGGACCCGGACCAGTTGGGCACGCACGGCTACAGCTTCAGCCTGTCGGAAAAAAACGGAATAGTCTATACCTGCAAGGCGGGACACATCGACACCTACCATTTACGTGACGCTGCCGACTGGACGGCTTACCTCGCGGGCAAGACCCTCAGGCATCTCGTCAAGAACGAGACCGAGTTTTCATTCAAACTCAAGGAAGACTCGATGTGCTTCGTACGGCTTAGCTATCCGGAAAACTGGCAGACTCTCCGGCAAGAGGACAAAGAAGCTATCGCATATGATGTCTCAATCAGGCTCGGGCAGTCTCTTGCATACACAATGAGCACCTGGCACGAGATTCTGACATGGTTCGGGTACAAGTGCACAGGCATCTTTCCGGAGTTTCCGTCCGCGTTTTCGTGGGAGGATACCTACTCGAATCTTCTTGGAACCTATGTCGGAGCTATGGCCCTTAGAGACACACAACATCCGTTCAATCAGGCTGTCAGTCTCGCTATCTCCAGCGAGCTTGAAAGGCTCTACGTTCAGCCGGGAAGCGTCGCCAGGCGAGCATCCAACCAGGTAAAACGGCTCTGGTTTTCAGGCGACTTGCCTTTTGTTGTCGATATAAAAAAAAGAAACTTCAATATAGGTCTGGCCGACGGGTTTGTCACGCCGTGCCTTGTCCCCTCGCTCCGTGAGTGCGCATGTGTGCAGGCACAACCCTATCCGGTTCCGAATGTCGAGCTCCTGCGTAAGTACGGGTTTTCGGCGCGATTCGAAATCGAACCGAGGGAGTGGGAACGCGACAAGATATTGAGCATCGTATATCCTGATAAAAAAACGAGAAAAAAGCGAATCGAACCGGCCAGGCAGTTCGGCGTCATCATGGCAGCTATCAGGAAACAAGCCGAAGAAAGGTACGGCCCCGATGTCGCGTGCTCATCAACCGGTCAAGAACAAGCCCTAACTCCGCACGTGGATAAAACCAGGTGACACCGGTCAGCCTAAAGTACCTCCATCGCAACCGCAGTAGTATCGTCAATTTCAGAGGGTGCAAGCTGTTGCGTGCCTACGAGCTGGTTGAGATTGTCCATCATCTCGCCAACAGGCAAATCCTTGATGCGGCGGAATTCGTCGCTGAAGCTAAAACCGGTCACATTGTTGAAACTTCCTATAAAGGGCTCGGCGCCGTCGGAGTAAACCAGAAGCTTATCGCCGGACTGCAACTGTACCGTCTGCTGCTCATATTCTGACTGCTCGAAAATCCCAAGCAGCGGACCCTGAGACTCCAACTGTCTGGGCTCCTCGTCGGGCCTTATGAGAACCGGATACGGATGCCCTGCACGAGAGTACGTCAATTCCAGCGTCTCTATGTTCAGCAGACAATAGCAGCACGTGGCGAATTGATAGCCCGACAGCTTCTGCTCGGCAATCCTACGATTCAGCGTCGTCATAACCTCGGTAGGCGAGAAAATACGGTAATCGCCGCCGATGGTCTCACGCATAACCAGAGCCTGCTTTACGAAAATCGTCAGAAGCGCAGCGGGCATCGCGTGCCCCACCGCATCAGCCACATAGAAGCCGACGTGTTGCTCATCAATCCGAGCAACGTCAAAAATGTCGCCGGAAACCCACTCGGCGGGCATAAAAACGTTAGCCCACTTAATCCGCTCTGTCTGCGGCATCCGCCTGGGCAGAAAATCGCGCTGGACAAGTCCTGCCATGCGGAGCTGCTCTGTCAGCTCGTCAACGAGCCCCCCGGTTATCTGCAGTTTCTCGGCCAGCTTGTTGTGACTGCTTTCCATTTGCATGGGAGGCGCTGCCGGTCTGACGAAGAACTCGGAGCCTTTTCTTCGGTACGCAAGATTGACACTGATTCTAACCCACAACTCGTCTAACGACACCGATTCGGCCGCACTGACCAGCGAGAAACTCTTGACCGGAACCGATGATAAAGAAAAACTCTTTACCGGAAGCCTCACCCGATGGTTCAGAAGTATCGCTCCGACATTACCCATCTCCAGCGATTCGATTATCCTGGCCAATGGCTGCTGCTGGGATACGCCCAGACCTTTTGCATCCAGGATGACGGTTCCGATAAGACCAAGGCAATGAAGCACCTTCGGAAAGTCATCTATCCGCAGCACCAGCACCGACAGCCCCTTTCGCTTGAGCATACGCTTTACCTCAGGCGGCATGGCCGGCTGATTCGTAAGATACAGGACATCCGTAAAAACCTCCGGCAGCCCGGCACCTTCGGTGCGTGCCGGAGAGTCCTTATCAGCGCCGGTATTTAATCCTTTTGTCATATTAGCCAGACCTGATTTGGTCATAACATCACCTCTTATCTGTCGGGTTATAGGACTTCGAGGCGTCCGGTCTTTGCGGCCTCTGACCACTTCCGCCAAATCCTGCTGCGTCCTGCCCTGTTGACGTCCTCTCTTAAGACCGCAAAGTGACTGCCAGCGTCGCCTATGAGTTCAAATCAACTTACATAAAATCGGCTCATCACTGCCAATACTTTGCGTCTTTTTCCCTTTTTTCTTGTTCACAATTGAAAGACGACTATCTTGTCGCAGGCAACAAAAGCGGCCGCTTGGCGTGCTTGAACCCCCCCTCAGAACGGTATTTTCCCTCCCGCGGGCATCGGGCTTTGCAGCCGGCCGCAATAGAGCAGGTTATTCGGACAGGCTCTAAGTGAATCGGACCATCCCCATTATTACCATAGAGTTGATATTGCCGCCACTGTGTGCAACCCTGGCGCAACTGGCCCGGATGATAATCAGGCAAAGAGATTTCGCAAATCGAATCAACCGGAAAAAATCGCCGAGCCGATACGAAGTATGGTAGCTCCTTCTTCAATGGCGAGTTCGTAGTCGCTGCTCATGCCCATGCTCAACTCGGTGAACTCCGGTCCGACTATCCCTTCGCCCTGCATCTCAACAAACAGCTCCCTGGCCCGTACGAAGCAAGAGCGAACAACGTCCTTGTTATGGGTCAAAGGGGCCATCGTCATCAGACCGAGCAGTTTCAGGTTCGTCAATGTCTGCATCTGCTCGACAAGATGCGTCGCGGCGCCTACCGGCACCCCGTATTTCTGCGGTTCCCTTGACGTGTTGACCTGCAGCAGAACTTTCGTCTGGAGGTTTAGTCTTCCGGCCGAGACATCTATTTCTTCGGCCAGTCGAAGCGTGTCA
Source organism: Planctomycetota bacterium (assembly GCA_030607345.1). The sequence goes on from JAUWKC010000102.1 coordinate 3,505, forward strand.
ACCGAATGTACCAGCGATGTAACAGGCAAAACGTGCCGGACCTTGTTACGCTGCAGATGCCCTATCATATGCCAGTTTACACGGTCGGGCAGAGCCGATTTGCCGTCGCCCTTTTCAAGGAATTCAGCAACCTGCCCCGATACTTTTTTTAATTGCTGAACCCTGTTTTCGCCGAGGTCTGTCAGGCCGAGTTTTATAACTTCCTTCACGCCCTCAATGGCGGCCGACTTTGTTACTACCACAAGTTTTATCTGCTCGGGATTCCTGCCAACGCGTCCGCACACCGACTCAATCGCATCTTTAACCCGTTGTATTCTTTCCGAGATTTTCGACATTGGAGCAGCGCCACGAATCAGAAAACAAAAACCTCGACCCACTCACTAAACCCGTCACAACCAAGAATAGCAACTTGCAAACTACTTGGCCAGCCCAAAAAAACGTCAGGGCAAAAATTTCGACGGACTCTTTAGTTTGCGCGGCAGGTATTCCTTAACCACAAAATCCAGCCCATGCTTTGCAAACGCCTGCTGCTCGACGCGGACACCCATCTCAAGCATCTGCTTGATGGCCTTTTGCCACGGTTTGTGATGCTTCACAAAGGGGTCGTTCTTAAGCCCGTCTCTCGCCCGTTTTATATCAACTTCCTTGAGCGGGTGTGTCGGGAGCTTGTACGTAACAATATCCTGAGGTGTTACACCGAGGAAACTGACCGAAGGCACGCAGAAAAACTTGTTCATATGCGCCGCGTTACCCGAGCCCACCTTCAAAGTCCTGTAGATATTGAAGTATCCGTAGGGGTCGCCGTCGACGAAGGCGTAAACCGGAATCTTTAACTGGTCCGCTAATCTCCTTATGAACCTGCGGCAGGCGCGCGTAGGAACGCCCCCCATGCTTATAAGGATGCATCCGGTCTTGTCCCAGTAATCGTACTTGACCAGCCTTTGGAACATACCGGCGGTCTCAATCACCAGTATAAACTTCGCCTTGCTCCGAAACTGAAGATTTTCGACGTCGGTCGGTATCGAGTATGCTCCCGAGCCGAATTTTGTACAGTCGATTTTTATCTTCCTGCCCTTGGCATCGGTGTCAATGACAACCAGTCTTCCTGCGATGTCACCGCCCTTTTCCTCCGGTATGAATCTCAGTTGCTCCCGGTTGACTCCGAACATCGCCTCAACATCGTCCATAATAGTATCGGACTCCGGCTGCTCGGAAAAACCGGCCCGGCCCCAGTTCTTCGAGATATAGTACGCCTCTCTTTTTGTCGCCATATCGTTCGCGTCGATAAGCTCCTTGGCGAGCGACATCATCTTCAGCGTCTGTGCAAAAGTCTTTACCGTACCTACAGTTAGGGTTCGCTGCTTCTGCTTGCCCAACATCTCGAAGTAGCCCGTTTTGGCCTGGTATTTGACGTTGCTCAGAGAGCGTACCGGGCTGGTCATTGTCGGGCTCTTGTGCCTCAGAATCTTTAGATGCACATCCTTGGCCGTTTGCACAATTTTCTTTGTCACGCCGACAGTTTTTGTCTGCGACATCATAAATCTCCACAAAAAGGAATCCTGCTTTCGCACCCATAATTTAAGCTATTACACAGGAATACGCAAGATACCCGCATTAACTCCCAGACAGGGTGCCATAATAAATCGAAAATAAACCAAAAAAAACTCGTTTTAGGCTTGCAATTTGCCCGCAGGATGGATATAATCAGAGTCATAGAAGGTAGTGAGGCTGGATAGAAAAGTTCTTGGGGTTTTTGTTTTTTTCTTTTGACAAGCGTTTTTTTAACGAATACATTAATACCCGGACAACGAAAATAAGCTGTTTTTGCAGCTTTATGAGCCTCGGCGAGGCAGCGTGGAACACCGGTTTCCCCCCCAGCCGGTCCCACCACCTCGCCTTTTTTATGCGCATATCCCCAAAGCCGACTTTTGCCGTCAGACGTGCAATATACGTGTCGCTGTATCTGTTTCGGCGTTTCAGAGCAGATTTGAGGCACGAAACACACAATTGAAAGATTATTTAGCACCTCGGCACCCCGGCAGGACTGTTCATTCACTTGCTTCTCCCGGCGCCATAAAACGACATCTAAGAACAATGAACAAGAAGACGGAAACAAAGCCAAGTGCACTGCCATAAATAAAAGTCGCACTCGGAGCAACGTTTTGCCATAAGAACCCCGCTATGAGACTCGCCGGCAGCGCCATCAAGCCTATTGTAGTGTGAAACGTCCCCAAAGCCGTAGCCTTTAACTGCCGGGCCGACAAATCAGATACAAAGGCCCGTTGGTTTCCGTCAACCGCTGCATAGGCTATACCGTAAACGGCAAACAGAACTATAAAAGCCGGCAGGGACGTGAGAAAGGCAAAACCAAGCGAGGTCAATGAAAACAGCAGATAACCAAGAATAAGAACCTTCTCCCTTCCGATTCTGTCTGCCAGAGCGCCAAGGGGGACAGCAAGGCCGGCATAAAAAACGCCGAAAAGAATATATAAAAGAATCGGGACCGCAATTGATAACTCACCCGTAAAGAACTGCTGCACCCTGATTATGAAGAACATATAACTGAAATTCCCCAGGGCAAAGACCCCGGAAATCAGAATAAATAACCTCAGAGAGCCGGGAAGGTTTTTGAGGCCTATCTTGAGCGTTATATCCTGTGGCTCTCTTTTGGCTTCCTTTACAAAACGCAGTGGAATTAACGAAGAAAATGCGACGACCCCGGCAATGAGTATAATCAGCTTAAAACCAAAATAGAATAAAAACGACAACCGAGCCCAATATCGCCCCACAGGTATCCATCGCCCTGTGAATTCCGAATCCCTTGCCCCTCTCTGCTGCCATGGAATCTGCAATAATTGCATCTCTGGCGGCCGTTCTCATGCCCTTGCCGACTCTTTCCAGACCAGCGAATACAAGAACTTGCAGCCACGTCCTCGACAGGGCCAGCAATAACTTAAAAAACGCCGAAG
>JAUWKC010000298.1 GCA_030607345.1 Planctomycetota bacterium
AACGCGAGGGCAGGCCGAGCACCAAGGAGATTCTGACCGCGCGTATGATTGACCGTCCGATTCGCCCGCTCTTTCCGGAAGGCTACATTCAGGAGGTCCAGATTGCCGCCTCAGTGCTCAGCGCCGACCGCGAAAACGACCCGGATATTCTGGCGATGATAGGCGCCAGTGCCGCTCTTACCATAAGCAAGATACCATTCCTCGGACCTATCGCCACGTGCAGACTGGGCAGGATAGACGGTCGGTTCGTTGTTAATCCCACGCACAGCCAAATCAGCGATGGCGACCTGAACCTGCTGCTCTGCGGTCGCAAAGACGCGGTGAATATGATAGAGGTCGGCGCGAGGCAATTGTCGGAACAGGTTATTGCCGATGCCGTTTTGACCGCACAGGAAACCGTCCGGCAGGTCTGCGAAATGATAGAAGAGCTCCGGGAAAAGGCCGGCGTCGAAAAGGAAGTGCCGCCGCCGTTAGAAATCGACCAGGAGGTCTCTTCAAAGATTTCCTCCGAAATAAGGGGAAAATTGTATGAACTAAAGCAGATACCTGTAAAGAGCGAGCGTAACGATGCGTCAAGTGAGCTGTTCGAGCAGGTCATCAACCAATATTGTTCGACCGATGTCTCTGCGGCAGCCGAGCACGCCGGCTCGCCACTGGAAACGGCCTCGCCGAAATATGAAAAATCAATGGTCAAACAAATCCTCAGAAAGATGGAGGCGGACGTTGTTCGTAAGCTGCTCCTGGATGGCAAAAGGCCGGACGGCAGGGCCTACGATGAACTTCGCCCAATTGAGTGCGAGGTCGCCATTCTGCCGAGAACCCATGGCTCGGCTTTGTTCACACGCGGAGAAACCCAGACGCTCGTTACTGTCACGCTCGGTACTATCAGGGATGCGCAAATTATAGACGGCCTGTTGGATGAGTACAGTCAGAACTTCACTTTTCATTACAATTTCCCGCCTTATTCCGTTGGCGAGGTCAAGCCGATGCGCGGACCCGGACGAAGAGAAATCGGACACGGTGCGCTGGCCGAAAGGGCCTTGCAGCAGGTCAAGCCGCCGGAAGAAAAGTTCGCCTATACCGTTAGAGTTATATCCGACATCACAGAGTCGAACGGCTCCAGCTCAATGGCCTCGGTTTGTGGCGGTTCCCTGGCGCTTATGGATGCCGGCGTGCCCCTGAGTGAGGCCGTCGCCGGAATTTCCATCGGTATGATTAGCGACGAAAACGGCCGATATGAATTGCTTACCGACATCGCCGGTGAAGAAGACCATTTCGGCGAAATGGATTTCAAGGTCGCCGGCACCGTCAACGGAATTACGGCAATACAGCTCGATATAAAAGCAGAGGGACTTGCCCACAATATTATGGTCGAGGCCCTTGAGCGGGCAAAAGAGGTTCGTTTGAAAATCCTGGAGACTATGTCAAAGGCTATCAACAGCCCAAGGGCCGAGCTGAGCCAATACGCACCCAAGCTGCTGAGCATGCAAATTGACCCTGAGTATATCGGCAAAGTAATCGGCCCGGGCGGCTCCATGATAAAAGGCATTCAGGAACAAACCGACACTAAAATCGAGATAGAAGAAGACGGAACCATTTACATAAGCTGCCTCGGAGGCGACGGTCATCTCAGGGCTAAGGAAATCATCGAGCTGATGACGCAGCCGCCAAAGGTCGGCAGCATCTATGAGCGTGCCAAAGTGGTGTCGGTCAAGGACTTCGGGGTGTTTGTCGAAATCACACCGGGTGTCGAAGGACTCTGCCATATCAGTGAGCTGAGCGACGGCTATGTCAAAAAGGTCGAGGAAGTCTGCAAACAAGGCGACGCCATTCAGGTAAAACTCATCGCGATTGACGACCAGGGCAGGCTCAAACTCTCTCGCAAGGCCGCTCTTGCTGAAATGGCCGCGAAGGAGTAAAGCGGCGATAGTCCAGAGCACTGTTGCCGGATTCCTTAAGTAAAAGCGGCCCGAGCCGGGTTCTCAATATGATGCAGACTCGAGACCATAAACGGTGCTGCTTATGCGTTTGCCCGCGCCGCGGCCGGCAGGAAAACAGGTTGGATAACGTCACTTCCCTGGAAATGCTGTCCCGAATAATGTTTCCACAGCGAATTCGAAGCTTGTTGGAAAACGAGTCGATGACAACAGCAGATGCCGCGACAGCCCGGGAAGAATAACGGAGACAACAGGTGGGCTATTTCTTGACTGGTTTTGTTCTTGCGACAGCGATTCTTGCAGCTATCTTTGTGCTGTATGCCCGAAGAAGGCTGACCACCCGCCACAAGCTGCAAAGTGCTCTCCAGCCTGACCGGACGGAACCAAAACATGACAAGCGCCTCGAATAATTTGGCAGGCTGACCGGCGGACTTGCTCACGAGATGAAGAACCCCCTGTCAACTATCAAGGTCAATCTGAAGCTCATCGCTGAAGAGCTGGAGCGGCTCGTTACTGCCGAGGCAGTGACAGCAGAGCACCGGAGCGACTTTGCAAGGGCGCTGCGGAAGATACCCGTTATTCAGAAAGAGACCGACAGGCTCGAGCAAATCCTCGAAGGTTTTCTCCGGTACGTTACCGAAACAAAACTCCAAACCGCCGCCACCGATATCAACGAGCTCCTCAGCGATATGGTCGATTTCTATACGCCCCAGGCACACAGCAATGCGATAACCGTCAGGCAGGTTCTCCATGACGAGCCGCTGGTTTGCAAAGTTGACCCCGATATGCTAAAACAGGTAATATT
>JAUWKC010000324.1 GCA_030607345.1 Planctomycetota bacterium
AATCTTTTTTCCTCATCGAGAACGTCCCCGATAAGGTTGTCGGTGTGTGATTGCTTTGCATAGGTTTTCATTTTAGCTAAGATGTCCGGGTGCTCATCTGCTATATCGTTTTGTTCGCTGATGTCTCTGCTAAGGTCATACAATTCAAACGGCTTGTTTCTACCAGGTTTTACGGCCTTGTAGTTACCCATGCGCACCGCTACTTGCTCCTTGTGCTCCCAGTAGAGGAATTTGTGTTTTTTCTGCTTTCGGCCGGCGGCGCGCTCGCCCAACAGTGTCGGAACAATTGATATTCCATCGATATTGTCCGGCGGCTTGACTCCGGCGAGTTCAGTTAGGGTCGGTAAACAATCCGGGAAGTACCACAAATGGTCGTTGACAACGCCGGCTTTGATTTTGCCGGGCCAACGCACAATCATCGGGATACGCAGACCGCCCTCATATAAGTTTCCTTTTTGTCCTCGAAAATGTCTGTTGGGGTCGAAGAAATTATTGAATCCACCTCTGCCCCCGTTATCGCCGCAGACGAATACAATTGTGTTGTTGTCTATTTCAAGCTCTTTGAGCAAAGCGAAAATTTGCCCGATTTGCCGGTCAACCATTTTCACCATAGCAGCATAAACCTTTGCATCTTTGGTAACTCCGGTCCAGGGCTTATCTTTGAATTGGAGCCAGGCTGGCTCATCTTCCGGAATTCCCCATCGGCCGTGCGGTGGAGTCCAGGCACAGTAGCAGAAAAACGGTCTGTCCTTATTTTCACGAATAAACTTTATTGACTCGTCGAATATCAGGTAATGCGAGAATTGCTTTCCTTTGTAGAAGTCGCCGGTGTTGCCTTCGAGGGGGACTTTTTCGCCGTTTCGCACAAGATAGTTGGGGAAAAATGAGTGAGCGTGGGTTTGATTATAGTAGCCGAAGAAAATATCGAAGCCGTGTTTTTCGGGAACGCCGGTAGTGCCACGGTCGCCGCAGCCCCACTTGCCAAATCCGCCGGTGGCATAGTCGGCTTGCTTGAGCACTTCTGCGACGGTTATATCTTCGGCTCGCATCGGCCAGACCTGGCTGTTCTTGCGCACGGTGCAATGGCCTGTGTGCTGGCCCGTCATCAGTGTGCAGCGGGTCGGCGCACATACCGGCCCACCGGCCAAGGCCTGCGTGAAGCGCATACCCTCGGTTGCCATCCGGTCTATGTTCGGAGTCTCGATGTATTTGTTGCCCATACAAGACAATTCGAAGTAGCCAAGCTCATCCAACATTATATAGACGATATTTGGCTTTTTGCCTTTTGCGGTACTTTGGAGCGTCTGAGCACACCCAGGTGTTACAAGCGCAGCCGCACTGAAGCTGACGGCTTTTAGAAAGTCACGACGTTTCATCCCGTTAGAAATCCTGTCCTTTGTCGAACGTAGCATGATTATAGAATTTCTAATGGAGGTTATTATATTATTGTTCGTTACACAATTTCTAACGGGATTCATACATTTTCCAATATCAGATGTGCTCGACCTTTATCCCGGCGAGTTGGCAGTATGCTTTGAACGGAAGCTCCAGGTCGCCATATATGAAAAGCTGGTGGAAGCCCTTTGTGTCGCGGCAGTCGGGCACATCGTCCAACTCAATCTCGACGGAAGTGCGGCAGCCTCCGGCGGGCGGTGTCTCGATGTTTCGAAGCACCCGGCCCGTACCTAAGATGATGGACTCCGGCCCCTGGAATTTCATAATGGTAACCTTTTGGCCGATGCGCCAGAGCACCTGCATAGCGACGCCGATATCCGACTCGGAGTGGCTGCGGAGGATGAAAGGCTCGGGTGACTTGTCGAAACCATCGAGTCTGGTGGCGCAGGTGCAGTGGGCTCCCAACAGGGTGTTGTTGATGGTGTTGGGCGCGGGGTCCTGCATAAAGCCGGGCCGATCGAACAAAAGGTTCGTCAGCCGCGTGGAGATAGCAGCGTTCCAGTCGGCCTCGCAGGTGCCGAGTCCGCCCTCGTCGCGGAGCTTGGAGAAGGCAAGGCAGGGCGGCTGT
>JAUWKC010000152.1 GCA_030607345.1 Planctomycetota bacterium
CCTTTACCCGAGCCGGTCACGCCAAGAATTAGAATCATATCGCTGCGCATAACAATAACAGCAAGTTAGACGGTTAAATTCTCGAATCCGGTTCTAAATCCGCCTTCGGCGGAGCCGGGACAATCTAACACGGCTGCTGGAAATCCTGCAAGCATAAAATAGCCTAACCCGTCAGTCCGGTGTTTTACAGCCTGCGGTTGACATTGGGGGTGCTTTGACATAGTATCGAGACTTTGTGTTCCTGGCTTGATGTTGACATCGGGCTTGTGAGTTGAGTCTCTTGTAGGAGAGTAAAAATGGCTGTAAAAACGACCAGACAGGGTTTTCGGCAGTTTGGATTGGTACCACTGATTTGTCTGCTTCTGGCCGGTGTTGTGCCGACCCGGAGCGGGGCGGTGCTGCCGAATAAACCGCCGATGCCGAAAGAGTACACTAACTCTGTCGGCATGAAGATGATTCGCATTGAAGGCGGGGTATTCTTGATGGGGCAGGAAGGTAATGAGGACGACTGTGACTGGGACGAACAGCCTGCGCACAAGGTCATCATCAGCAAGCCGTTTTATATGTCGGAGACTGAAGTGACCATGGAGCAGTACCGGCAGTGGCGTCCTGACGCCACGGTCAACGAAAAATACAGTCCCTACGTGGCCGGCATTAGTTGGTACGACGCCCGGGATTTTTGCCGTTGGCTAAGCAAAGCGCAGGGAAAGCCGTACCGTCTGCCTACGGAGGCCGAATGGGAGTACGCCTGCAGGGCCGGCACGACAACGCCTTTCTCCAGCGGCGCCAAAGCGCCTGAGCACGAGACGGCCAATCCCTGGGGGCTGAAGAATATGCATACCGGCGTGCGCGAGTGGTGCCATGATTGGTACGCCGAATATCCGCTGAGCGACCAGCTCGACCCGATTGGGCCTGCAAGCGGTATGACAAAGGTTATCCGCGGCGGCGGGATGGACAGCGACGACGACCACTACGGGCGCTCGGCGAATCGGGCGTCAATTGCGCCGTCGTTTGGGCCGTATTCTGAGCCGAATCTGGATTCTTCCGAAGAACCGTTCGGCAGCCATTGCGTTGGCTTTCGTGTTGTGCAGGCTCCAATGCCCGAAAGCAGGCCGCTCATCTGTGAGGGCCCCTTCGCCAGACAAGGTGTCAGGCAGAACATGCAATTGGCAACGAATGGCCCTGACATGACACAGCCATATTTCAGGAAGCGTTATTTGCTTCCGACTCCGCTGGAGAACTGCAGCAGGCAGGAGATAAACGCGGCGGGCCTGCACCCTTCATTCAGGAGGCACAATCACAGTCCGAGCCTTGAGGTTTGCCCAAATGGCGACGTGTTGATGGTTATCTACACTTCTTATAACGAGTACGAGGCGGGAGTGTCGGTCATTGCCGCGAGGCTGCGATTCGGCGCCGAGCAGTGGGATATGCCAAGTCCGATGCTTGACTTTGTGGATTTGAACGACCATTCGCCTCTGCTCTGGAACGACAACGGCACGCTATACTTATTCTGGGGCAGTCCCCGGTTCAATGGAGGAAAGGCGTTTCCTTTTAGCTGGACCTGGTCCAAGGACAGCGGGGCGACGTGGGCGGACATCAAGTTTCCGCACTTCAAGGGCAAGGTTGGTTCGCATTCAAAGCAGCCCATCAATACGGCCCTGCGGGACCTCGAGGGCACTATGTACGTAGCCAGCGACGGCTCCGGCGGCAGGTCGGTTCTCTGGGCCCCACAGGACAACGGCAAGACCTGGTGCGATACCGGCGGACGCAGCGCCGGACGCCATACGAGCTACGTGCTCTTGAAGGACGGCAGTATCCTTGGAATGGGAGGCAAGAATACCAACATAGATGGCTTTATGCCGAAGGCAATTTCAGACGATGGCGGCAAAAGCTGGGAGAAGAGCAAGACGCCGTTTGCTTCTCAGGGCTCCAACCAGCGGCCTGTCGTTCAGCGATTGCAGAGCGGTCGGTTGTTCTTCGCCGGTGATTTCCAGAACCCCGGAGGAAACCGCCCGGACGCTATCACCGGCAGGGGCTCTTATGCGACAGTATCCGAAGACGAAGGAAAGACCTGGCACATTAAGAAGCTCGTCGGCACTCAAAAACACGAGAATAAGAATCGTCTTGGCGGCGCCGACACCATTGGCTACTCAACGGCGCGCCAGGCGCCAAACGGGATGATTCACCTGATTACGACTATGAACAGGCCCTGCCTGCACTTCGCATTTAACGAGGCCTGGATTCTCGAGGACAAAACAAGGTCCGACGGTATTTCTGATGCCGAGTTGATGGAGTCCACGGCTACGGAAGTTGCGGATGTCCGGCAATACCGGGAGAATTACGCCAGCGGCAAGGTCAGGCTCATCTACAGCGGCGGTGTTGCCGATGACGGCCGGTTCCTGCTCGATGGAGCCGAGACCTGGTACTACGAGAACAGCCACAAGCAGTACGAGGCTGGCTACAGACTCGGGCGCAAAGTCGGCGCCGAGACATACTGGAGCGGGGACGGCAAAAAGAAATGGCAGTGGGAGCATCAAGGCGACGGCAGCAGTGTCTGGACACAATGGTGGTCGAACGGACAGAAGAAAGCCGAGTCCGCCTGGCGAAACTCCATGTGTCGCGGAATCGCAAGGCGCTGGACCCATCGGGTAAGCTGATAAGCGAGAAGAAGTTTGTCAGTGGCAGAGTGAAGGATTAAACCTTTGGCGCAGCTCCTGTCTCGAAATTCGATTCACGAGAAACGATAAGCTGCCCAGAACATCTGACACGAGAAACATGGAGGACCTTGGCACGAATCGCAGGCTGCTGCAAATCGCTATTTTTCTAACATCAGCCTCCACGGCGATTGGGGCCGGAGCTGCGCCTGAGACGCCGGCGGACAGCAATTACGCAAACTCCATCGGTATGGGCTTTGTCCGCATTGAGCCAGGCCGGTTCCTTATGGGTTTCGAAGGCACACCGCTGGCGAAGGAGCTGCTGACAAAGAAGGGGCACTTTCGGACGGGCGATTTTGACGAGTACCCAAACCATCCCGTCCGGATTACCAGGCCCTTCTATATGGGTGTTTATGAAGTTACGAACGCTCAGTATGAGCGTTTTGACCCCAATCACAGGAAATGGCGGGGCCGAAATGGTTATTCCAACGCCGATGATGAGGCGGTAATCTTCGTGAGCTGGCGCGATGCGGTTGCCTTCTGCAGGTGGCTTTCGGATAAAGAGGGCCTCGCTTATCGTCTGCCGACAGAGGCCGAGTGGGAATATGCCTGCCGGGCCGGGACGAACGCTGCGTTTTATACGGGTCGAACTTTGCCGCGGGAGTTTCAGGAAGCTCCGGAGTCTTCCGACCATAGACTGAAGGTTGGCCGCAGACCAGCTAATGCCTGGGGTCTGTATGATATGCACGGCAATGTTGAAGAGTGGTGCTGCGACTGGTACGGCCCCTATGAACCCGGACCGCAGGTGGACCCTGTAGGCAGAATGGACGGCCACTTCAAAGTCACCCGCGGCGGCAGCCATTGGACCGAGCCTTATTATCTGCGATGTGCCAACCGCCTTGGCTCACACCCTGATGACAGGCAGTGGATGATAGGCTTTCGCGTGGTCATAGGCCCGATGCCGGCATCCGAGGCGCTGCCGAAGATAACCGAGAGCTACCAGCGATTTGTCGGACAGACTGTCGGTGTCGATATTAAGAAAGGCCCCGACCCTGATGCACCGTACTTCAGCAGGCCGCGTGTGTTTGTCAGTATCGCCGCCGATGCGACCGGTCCGCTCTTCGGCTTTCACAATCATTTCACTGCGGTTACCGAATGTCCCAACGGCGACCTGCTGGCGGCCTGGTTTACCTGTATGGAAGAAATGGGCAGGGAACTGGGTATTGCGGTCAGCCGATTGCGCTACGGTCACCAGGACTGGGAGCCCGCCTCGCCTTTCTGGGATGCGCCGGACAGAAACGACCACACGCAGGCGCTCTGGTACGACGGCAAAGGCACTATTTATCACTTCAACGGGCTTGGAGTAAAATACAGAAGATTAGCTCTCCTGCTGAGAAAGTCCGACGACAATGGCGCAACCTGGTCGAAGGCCCGTATTATCTTTGACCACGACCCGAACCGCTCTAACAAGGTTGTCGAGTCTGTATTCCGTACGCAGAAGGGACACATCGTTGTGCCGATGGATGGCCGGGGCGGCTCAGTTATTGCCATAAGCCGTGACGAGGGCCAAACCTGGTTCGACCCTGGCGGTAGTATCCGGGGGACCCACGGCGGCGTTGTGCAACTGACAGACGGCAGCCTGATGGCATTTGGCAGGCACGGGCAAATCAACGGCAAAATGCCGGTAAGCTTCTCGGCAGATATGGGCAAAACCTGGGCGTATCAGGCAAGCGCCTTCGAGCCTATTCACAGTGGCAGGCGCGTTGCCCTGATGAGGCTTGAGCAGGGGCCGATATTCTTTGCATCCTTTTGCCACGAGATGACGGTCAAAAATGCCGCAGGCGGGCGGCACGCCGTTACAGGTTTGTTTGCCGCTGTGTCACTCGACGAGGGCAAAACCTGGCCGTACCGCCGCCTTGTAACCGACGACGGTCCCGGTCGAGAGATTCAGACAATGGACGGCGACCCGATTATTATGGACCGGCGAAATGCTGAGCCGGTGGGGTACTTAGCCGTCTGCCAGGGCGCCGACGGCGTGATTCATCTTCTCACCAGTCGCGAGCATTATGCGTTTAACCTCAAGTGGCTTATGACACTGCCTCCTGCGGCGCCTCCTGCGGCTCCGGCTCCGAAAGCACAAAAGTTGCCGGTCAAAAAGACTCTATCCGGCGTTTACAAACCGAAGATAATGCCCGGTCAGGATGGTTGGGGCTGGAATTACAACGGGCCGCGTTCTAAGCAGGCCGACATATTAA
>JAUWKC010000112.1 GCA_030607345.1 Planctomycetota bacterium
CGTCAAGGCACATCGCAAGTATTCCAAAACTTCCGGATTTGGCGACGATTTGATGGGGGGTTATTGCACCCCCCAAAGAGTTCTCCCTTGGCCCGCTAATAATTGACATCCCACTCCTCCATCGGCTGATTTGAGACGGGTGCGAGTCATACAGCCTCCAAACCTCAAGACTAAGAAGCAAGTGTTGACATTATACCTGAGCCAGCCGGATTTGTCAAGCCGCTTCTTGTCTTTTTCGTTACCGGTTATTTTTTTGAAAATTGGCTGGACAAGGCGATTATGTTCGAGTATCATGTAGGATTGCGAATTTTGGAGCTTCTTTAAGTGTTTGTGCAAGAAAGCAGTTAAAGGTGGATACCTATGGCACATAAGAAAGGTCAAGGCTCGTCAAGGAACGGCAGAGACAGCAATCCGCAGTATAGAGGCGTAAAGCTCTTTTCCGGGCAGTCGGTTAAGGCCGGTTCGATTATTGTCAGGCAGTGCGGTACGAAGTTCTTTGCGGGGTTTAATGTCGGTACGGGCAGAGATTACACGCTGTTCGCCGAGGCAGACGGCACGGTTCGTTTCCAGGGGCGGAAAGTCCACGTCGTCTGACGCTGTCCGTTAGCGGCTTCGATGGCCGGTGAAAGTGGACGAAATTGCGATGGCCTAAGGGCCATCTTTTTTTATGCCGAATCGGAGATACAATAAGCAAAGACGATGTTTGTTGACGAGGCAAAAATCTGGGTCAAGGCCGGCGACGGCGGCGCCGGGTGTATGAGCTTTCGCCGGGAAAAGTATGTCCCGAAGGGCGGGCCCGATGGAGGCGACGGCGGCAGAGGCGGAGGCGTCTACTTCGAGGTGGTAGAGGGCCTTGATACACTGTTGGATTTTTCGGGCAGGCATCACTGGCGAGCACAAAACGGACAGCCCGGGTCCGGGAAAAACAAGAGCGGCGCCGACGGCGAGGACCTTGTAATAAAGGTTCCCGCCGGCACGCTGATATACGACATCGACCTGGACCTGCTGCTGAAGGACCTTGACAAGGTCGGGATAAAGGTGTGCGTCTGTCGGGCCGGCAGAGGGGGCAGGGGCAACAAGGCCTTTGCCGGCCCGACGAATCAGGCGCCGAGATACACCGAGCCGGGCAAGAAAGGGCAGGAAAGAAATATCCGCCTCGAGCTCAAGCTCATCGCCGACGTAGGTCTGGTGGGTATGCCAAACGCGGGAAAGAGCACCCTTATTTCGAGGTGCTCGGCGGCCAGGCCAAAGATAGCGGATTACCCGTTTACCACCCTGGAGCCCGTTCTGGGTATAGTTGAGTTGAGCGATTTCAGGCGGTTTGTTATGGCCGACATACCAGGCCTGATTGAAGGGGCGCACAACGGGGCGGGCCTGGGCTATGAGTTCTTGAAACATATAGAAAGGACTCGGATAATCGTGCACATTCTTGATATAATGCCCACAGACGGTTCCGACCCGGTCGCCAATTACAAGGCCATCCGAAACGAACTGGCGCAGCACAGCAAAACGCTGGCCCAAAAGGACGAGGTCATTGCCGCCAACAAGACGGACCTTGAGCCCGAAGGCAAAGTCATCGAACAGTTGTCTGAGAGGCTCGGCAAAACGGTTTACCCGATATCGGCGGTGACCGGCTCGGGGCTGAAGGAATTGACCGAAACTTTGTGGCAGAAAGTTAAGCAAAGCAAAGACACCGAAGAGTGCTAAGATATGAATATTATTGCCCTGGATATTGGAAATACAAGCATTACCGTCGGGTTTTTTCTTGACGGCGAGCCGGAGATTGTCGAAGTCGTGCCGGGTGACTCGCGTGCAAAACTGGCTTTGCTGCTCAAGCACGCCTGGAAAAAGATTCCGGTTCTGAAAAGCTCCAAGGATAAGAAACGCGACGGCGTCATCGTGGTCAGCAGTGTCAAACCGAGCCGGACAAAGCTTGTTCGAGAGATTGCAAGGGAACAATTAGGTGAAAAAGTCTATGTTATCGGCAAAGACATACCGATGCCGATGCCGTTGTGGGTCGATGAGCCTGAAAAGGTCGGCGCCGACAGGGTGGTCTCGGCGGCGGCGGCCTACGCCGTCGTGCAGGACGCGGTCGTAGTGGCGGATTTTGGTACGGCGGTCACCATCGATTTGGGTAACGACAAAGGCATTTTTCTCGGTGGCGTCATCTGTCCGGGATTTGAGATTTGTGCCGAGGCACTGAAGAGACATACCGCCCAGCTTCCGAAGGTCAGTGTTACCAGGCCCCAAACGCCTTACGGCAGGACGACCGAGCAGGCCATAAATTGCGGACTTTATTATTCGATTATAGGCGCGCTGCAGGAGATAATCAGACGCTATGCAGAAGAAATCGGGCGATGGCCACACACCGTGATTACCGGTTCGGCAGCAGGACTGATAAAAGACGACTGTGGTTTTATTGATTCCTACGTGCCCGACCTGGTAATCAAGGGAATCGTCCTGACATATCAGAAGTACATAGAACAGAACCAATGAGCTGTGTGCGTTATGGGTGTATTTGCGGCGGTTATGACCGGCAAAGGGACCGGCGCCATATCGACGATTAGAGTTTTCGGCGATTCGACCGAGGCTGTCGTAAAAAAGGTATTCAAACCCGCAGCGGGAAAACCTGTCGTGTTCGAGCCCGGCAGAATTTTGTCAGGCAACGTAGTCGACCACGGCCGTACAGTCGACCAGGTGATACTTGGCTGTGAGGGCAGGGATAATCTGGCTATTCATTGCCACGGTAATCCCCTCATAGTGGAAATGATAATGGAGCTTCTCGCAGGCGGCGGGGCACAACTTATAGAGCCGGAGCAGCTTATGGCGAAGCTCTTGTCTGCACAGAAGCCCGCCAACACAATCGCGCTTGAGGCAAAGCTCACCCAGTCCAAAGCCATGACAATCGAGGGCGCCAGGATAGTCCTGAATCAAGTCACAGAAGGCTTGAGCAAGACGGCGAGGCAGTGGCTTGATGACCTTGAGTCGGCGTCGCTCGAAGATATAAAGCAGCAGGCCGGCAGGATACTGCGGCGCAGTCAACCAGCGAAACTGATTATATTCGGCTGCACCGCCGTGATTGCCGGTCCGCCAAACAGCGGAAAAAGCACCCTGCTAAATTATCTTTCTGGAAAACAAAAGGCGATTGTCACCGACATCAGTGGTACGACGCGTGACTGGGTCGGCGCCAGGTGCAAAATCGGGCCGCTTTCGGTGGAGCTTATCGATACGGCCGGGCTGGACGAAGCCCTTGACGGTACGGCCGGTGGTGCTATCGAGCAGGCGTCGCAGCAGAAGGCAGTCGAGCTTCTCGAAAAGGCCGACCTTATCCTGGTCGTTTTGGACAGCAGTATTGCCGACAACCGCCTCAGCGAGCGACTCGTTAAGGCAATCGCCGGCAAGAGGGTCTTGACTGTGTTGAACAAATCCGACCTTGACCGCGGCTTCGACGCTCGCAAGCTGCCACAACTGTTCCAGCGCAATGTGCTTATAAGTGCTAAGTACGGCGCCGGCATCGATAATCTTTCCAAGACAATTGTCCATCTCTGCGGGGCCGTCGATTTCGACCCGCGAGCGGCTGTGTGCGTAACGGCCCGGCAGCAAGAGCTGGTACTACAACTGCATAAGGCTGAATCGCCGAAGCAGGCAGCTTCAGTGATAAACGAGTTGTTAAACACGTCCTTGCGCGTATAATCGTGCGGTATGACCGCGACGAGTGGAAAATTGACGCCTGCGATGAAACAGTTCGCAACCTTCAAGGACAAATACCCGGACTGCGTGCTGTTTTTCCGGATGGGCGATTTTTACGAGACGTTCTATGAAGACGCAAGGATATGCTCGAAGGTTTTGGGTATTACCTTAACCAGCAGAAGCAAAGGCGATAATGCGATTCCTCTGGCCGGCGTGCCCTATCACGCGGTCGACGGCTACCTCAAGAAGATGCTGCAGGCAGGCTACAGGGTCGCCGTATGCGAGCAGGTTGAAGACCCAAAAACCGCAAAGGGCGTTGTCAAGCGCGACATCGTTCGGATTGTCACGCCGGGCACTGTCACCGATGACACGCTGCTGAGTGCGAAGGAAGATAATTTTCTTTGCGCGGTGAGCCTGGGTGCAAAAAAGGACGCCGCGATAAGCTGGGTGGATATTTCTACGGGGCGGTTTTTTGCCCAGCGGATTTCGGAAAGCAAGCTGCTCGATGAGCTGCTCAGGTTGTCACCGGCTGAATGCCTTTTGCCGGACAGACGCGGCGAGCTGTTCGAGGCTGAGACCGCGAAACTCGCCGACAATATCAAGCAGCTAACCCGCGCTGTGGTGACTGAGCGGCCAGGGTGGTACTTTGACCCCTACCAGGCAAGGCAAAGGCTGCTGAAGCACTTCGGCACAGCCACGCTGGAGGGCTTCGGCATCGGTGACGGCGACGAGAGCCTCATCCCCCCGGCCGGAGCAATCATTGAATATCTCAGCGAGACGCAGAAGACCACGCTCGGACACATTCGGGGCCTGAAGAAGGTCGACACGAAGAAGTTTTTGCAGATTGACCCGACAAGCCTGCGAAGCCTGGAGATTCTCCGGACAATCCGCACAGAGAGCCAAAAGGGCTCGCTTCTGGAATCTCTCGACCAGACGCTGACGGCGATGGGCGGCAGGATGTTTAGGAGTTGGCTGTGTATGCCGCTGTGCGACGTCGGCGCCATAGAGCTGCGTCAGGACGCCGTCCAGGAAGTCAAGGAATCAGACGGTAAACTGAATGAGATTCGGGGGCTGTTGTCGCTCGTGGCCGACACCGAGAGGATTGCCGCTCGCGTGAGCACTTACCGCGCGACGCCGAAGGACCTCGTTGGCCTTGCCCAGACGCTCCGCAGGGTGCCGCTCTTGCGGAAACTTCTGGAGTCGTTTGGCGCCGACTTGCTCATGCGCCTTACAGGTCGGTGCGATAGTATGGACGAACTGGCCGACTTGCTCGAAGCTGCGATTGAACCGGACAGCCCTCCACACCTTCGTGACGGTGGCGTGATAAGGGCGGGTTTTGACCAGGAGCTGGACCGGCTTCGGTCTATTTCACACCAGGGCAAGAGCTGGCTGAGCAGCTATCAAAAGCAGCAGGTCGAGCGGACCGGCATCAACAACTTGAAAGTCGGTTATAACAGGGTCTTCGGTTACTACATCGAGGTTAGCCGCACATCCGCCGACAAGGTTCCGCCCGATTACATTCGCAAGCAGACGATAAAGAACGCGGAGCGCTATATTACCGAGGAGTTGAAGGAGTACGAGACCGAGGTCCTCGACGCCCAGGATAAGGCCCTTGATCTGGAGCAGCAGTTGTTTGAGCAGGTTCGCCGGCAGACCGCCCAGTATGTCGAGCGCCTGCAAAAACTTGCCGATACTATCGCAAACTGTGATTGTCTTTGTGCGTTTGCTTACTTGGCCAGGCGGCGAAATTACATTCGCCCGAAGATAACAGCCGGCGCCGAGCTTATGATAAACGATGGCAAACATGCCGTGCTTGCCGAGTCACTTGGTGCGGAGTTTGTGCCGAATGATATCGAGATGGGCGGCAAGGCCGGCGAGGTTCTGATTGTCACCGGGCCGAATATGAGCGGAAAGAGCACGTATATAAGGCAGGTCGCACTTCTGGTTTTGATGGCTCAGGCCGGCTCTTTTGTCCCGGCTGAAAGTGCGACCATCGGTCTGGTCGACAGGATATTTACACGCATCGGCGCCTCGGATGAGCTGGTGCGAGGCCAATCAACATTTATGGTCGAGATGACAGAGACGGCCAACATTGTCAACAATGCGACAGAAAAGTCGCTCGTGATTCTCGATGAGGTTGGCCGCGGCACGAGCACTTACGATGGTCTTGCCCTGGCGTGGGCGGTCACCGAACATATCGCCAACAGGCTGAAATGCCGCACCCTTTTTGCCACGCACTATCACGAGCTGACGGAGCTGGCGGAACTTTTCACCAACGTCGCCAACTGCAACGTGGCGGTTCGCGAGTGGATGGACGAGGTGGTCTTTTTGCATAAGATTCTGCCGGGCGGCACGGACAAAAGTTACGGCATTCACGTGGCTA
>JAUWKC010000269.1 GCA_030607345.1 Planctomycetota bacterium
CGCCTCTGCGGTGACAACCCGATTTGCAGTTGGTCGCAGGCAGGTATTTGGCGCGTCGGGTTTTCAGAACCTCTGCCGGACTCGGCAAGAACGATGCTCATCAAAGCCCTCAATTGGCAGTTATAACGCAGTGTCGCCGAGCCTGTTTGTGGGCGGGTCCCACCAAAGACCGTGCAGCGAGCCAGAACGACGGTCACCACCACAATCAGCAAGACGACCGTCCTGCCAACAAAGACCCTGCGCCCATAGGCCGGTTCTCGGGGCCTCGCCAGAACCACGAAAAAAAACAAAAGCGCAGCAGCGCTCGGTCCAAGCAACGCCACCGCTGCCGCCGGCATCTTTACCAGATTAATGCCGACAACACTCAGGGTATTTACAGGGTCGCGAAACAACGGCGCAAGAACAGCAGGCAGTATTTGCGAGCCGGTTCGTATCAGCCAGCCTGCATTTATAACCGACCACGTGCATACCAAAGCCGCCAGTACCGTCGCCGACCGAATCACTGCCTTGCGAGGCCACCGAAAACAAATCAACCCAACGATTACCTGCACCATCAGCAGAAAGGAAAGGTCGGCGGCAATCCAGTTGAAATACTCGCCCAGAAGCCCGCTGCGAATCGAGTGAAACAGCTTGGCCGCCAGGGTACAAAAAAGCGCAGCAAAAACCAGGGCACTGTAAGGCCGACGAGCCAGGAACCTGTACGCTCGCCGAATATAGCCGTGCCTATTGCCTCTGGTTCCGGATTTCAAGCCGCGCCTGCTCATGGGCCGTGAGACTACTAAATCACCCGCCAAATAGCAAGCAGCTATATCGCACCGGATAATTTCGTTCAGAGCGTTTACGCGCGGCTGGCGCCAAGAGAAGATTCGGAACTGGCGGTTTCTGTAGTCAGGAGATATCAGTGGCAATAGGGATTTCCACATTCTTTTAGAACTTGGGACCCTAGCCCCTGCAATAGCTAAAAAAATAGTTAGGATTTGCTACTGCCACTATTGCTGGCGAATACTAACACACAACGTCATGCTCATCTGGCGTATTATCTAACGTACTATAAGAGGTTTTCTACAGAGCAGGTCAGGAACGCAATTGCTCAAGGACATTCTGCACGGCTATCTCAGCGCAGGCGATTGAAGTGTCGGCGGCGCCGTAATAAATCCTCAGCTTACCCTGCTCAAAGAGCAGCCCGCAGCTAAACACAACATTGCCGAATACTCCGCTGCGCTCGTAATCGGTCTGCGGCTCGAGCAGCGGCTGCGCCGCCCTTGCGATAATCCTGTAAGGCTCGGCGCCATCAAGCAGCAAAGCCCCAAGGCAATAGCGATTGTTTCGGTCAACCCCGTGATAAACCTCCAGCCAGCCGGCTTCGGTGCGGACAGGCACCGCACTTGCCCCTATTTTTATTTCGTCCCAGAAGCCCGCGCGAGGCGCCATAAGCCGACGATGATTCCCCCAGCACTTCAGGTCCGCAGATTCGCTCAGCCATATATCCTGCGTCTTGAATAACGGCGAAACCGGCCGATGAAGCGCGTAATACCTGCCGCCGAGACGCTCCGGGAAAATCGCAACGTCCTTGTTCTCAGGACAAAAGATTACGCCGTGCCGCTCAAAAGATACAAAGTCCACCGTAGACGCCAGGCAGGTAGTTACTCCCCACGGGCAGACCGCCACATAAGTGATATAGTATGTGCCCTCGATAAGGCTTATCCGGGCATCCTCGATGCCGCATGTTTCATACTCATTGGCTGGGAAAATCGCCGGGGCCTCTTCAACCTTAAAATTCAACCCGTCCTTACTTCGAGCCACCCGCAGGTGCGATAGCGATGTCAGATATGTCGCGTTCGGAGTTACTATCAACCTTGGGTCGGAAAAATCGATTTCCGTATCACTTCTTGCAAACCTCCTCACGACAATATCGGCTGCGCCAACATCGTAAAGGGCAGCCGCCACAGCGTCCGGCTCGGCATTGACGGGTCTTTCGGCCACTCGAACAAGCAGAATAATCTCATCTCCGAGCCGGGCAACGGCCGCATTGAATGCGCCGAAAACCTCGAAATCCTTCCTCGAAGGCTTAACATCTTCAGGCCCAATTATGGGATTGGACGGGCAGCGAAAAGCTTCCACTGGCATACCTCTTGTGTCTTGGCCGGTCTTATAACCGGCGGCAACCGCACAAATTAACCTGCCCGCAAATGATAGCGGTCCGCAGCACCGCCCGCAAGCGCTTAAATCCACGTCATAACGAAACGGCAACCCTGCGGCACGTCATATCGAGAATCTACTTGCATCTAAACCACAAAAGGTTTATAATTTCTGTAATTAGAGTACTTTAGCAGACACCTGGCTTGTCGAACCGCGGTATCGCACCGGCCCGTTCGTGATTGACCACATACCGCAGAGAAAGCCGCCCCGGCAGGCACGGTGCATATACTTTTTAGGCATCCGGGCCAATGCTTACTTTGCAGCCCGGCTAACGGAGGAGCAAAGCGCACCCAAGGTGGGTAAGGTAAATTATGCCGCACTTTCTCGATTCGCTCAAAAAAATGAACAGGCGGATTGCTCTGCCTCTGGCCGGCGTGGTCATCTTTGTCTGCCCGGCCTGGGCAATCAGGCCCGAGAACCAGCCGGGCCCCCTTCGCCTGATGCGCGATCGAGGCGCCATAGCCCCACCGCCGGCTGCATATATCAGCCGGGACGCCGAGACGCCCTACGGCCCCGGCCCCAAGAGTATACGGTCCGCAGCCAACGTCAGGGCATATAGAGACTTCGTGGCAAGGACCGGGCAAAACTGGTCCGTGCGATGGAACCCCATCACCAACGCTCCCGAACTCGTCACCGGCAAGCCATACAGGCTCACCGGAGCAGCCAGGCTTACCGCAGAAAACATCGAACCGCTCTGCCGCAACTTCGTCTCCGAAAATGCAGACCTGCTCAGGGTCAGGCCCGACCAACTGCAACTGGCCAAAAAGGCAAAGGCCGCCGGCCGATGGTTCGTCACCTTTCGCCAGGCCCATAAAGGCGTCCCTGTCCTCGGCGGCCAGTTGAAAATGTCCTTCACGCCGGACGACCGTTTGATGACGTTCGGTTCCGAAACATATCCCG
>JAUWKC010000148.1 GCA_030607345.1 Planctomycetota bacterium
AAAGTTTTTCTAAATGACAAATTAGTTGATATCGACAAGGCCGCAATATCGGTTACAGATAGCGGGTTTCTGTATGGGGCAGGGCTTTTCGAGACAATGCGAAGCTGCAACGGCGTGGTCTTTTGCCTTGAAGACCACCTGGACAGGTTGTTTTCCAGCGTTAAGGCCCTGGCGATGGAAATCGGCTGCGACAAGAGTTACATCACCGAGGCCGTCTACGAACTGCTCGAGGCCAACGAGCTAACCGATGCCCGCTTGCGGCTGACCGTTACCGGCGGCCCGATGGCAGAGCCGGACGGCAAGCGCAAATCCACACTGCTTATCACCGCTGCCCAATTCCGGCCATATCCGCAGGAATATTACAAAAATGGTGTAATGGTCGTGATATGCCCTTTCAGGCAGAATGCGACCGAGCCGACCTCAGGGCACAAAACCACAAGTTATTTTCCCCGAATTATGGCGCTGGATTCGGCAAGGCGAAAAAGAGCAGCAGAAGCGCTGTGGTTCACAACCGACAATCGTCTGGCCGAGGCCTGCATCAGCAATGTCTTTTTGGTCAAAGATTCGGTTCTCTACACGCCCCCTCTGAGTATGCCCGTCCTGCCGGGAATCGCCAGAAAAAGCGTCTGCAGAATGGCAGCAGAGAATTCCGTCGAACTCGTCGAAAAGGATTTGTACATAGACGACGTCCTGGCT
Source organism: Planctomycetota bacterium (assembly GCA_030607345.1). The sequence goes on from JAUWKC010000148.1 coordinate 697, forward strand.
GCGGATGAAATCTTCCTGACAAATGTTATAATGCAGATTATGCCCGTAAACAGTGTAGAGAAACACATTGTGGGCAAAGGCGAGGTCGGGCCGGTAACAAAAACCCTGTCGAAGAGCTTCGACGAATTCGTCAGGAACCAATGTGGTAAGGACAAATGAAAATAAAAGCTATCGCGGCGATAATTGAGAAAATCGCACCTCTGAAATTGGCCCAGGATTGGGACAACGTGGGCTTGCTTATAGGTGACGCCGACAAGAGCGTAAAAAACATCCTGCTGACCATCGATATAACCAAAGACGTGCTCGCCGAGGCGAAAAGGCTTGGGATAGATATGATATTAAGTTATCATCCGGTGATTTGGGACGGCCTGAAGAAAATCACCACGGATGGCCCCGGCGGTGTTGTCTTTGACCTGGTGCGCTCGCAGATAGCAGTTTTCTCGATTCATACGGCCCTCGATGTTGCTGCAGGGGGTGTGAACGACGGCCTGGCCGAGATTGTGGGTATCCGCGACGCTGAACCAATCGGCGATTATGTCGATAACCCGGCGCCGGATAATTACAAACTTGTCGTCTTTGTCCCTGTTGACGCGGCCGAGCGAGTTTCAAAGGCCGTCTTTGCCGCCGGCGCCGGACACATAGGAAACTACAGCAAGTGCAGCTTCCAGGCGCAGGGTGAGGGAAGCTTCCTGCCCCTGGCTGGCGCCAGACCTACTATCGGCAGGAAAGGAAAAGTCCAGAAAGTCACGGAAATCAGATTTGAGACGATAGTCCCGGCCGATAAGCTCCAGGCGTGCATCGCCGCGATACAGACTGCCCATCCTTATGAGACACCGGCGTTTGATTGTTACAGGCTTTGCAACCCGGCTGATAAGTTCGGGCTGGGCAGAATCGGAAGGTTAGAAGAGCCGGCGCGCATTGCCAAGATTATCGAACGAATAAAGAAACACACCGGCGCAAAAGCCGTGGGCATTGTGGGAGACGAAAAACGACTGGTAAAGAAGGCTGCTGTTTGCGCAGGCTCATGCGGCAAAATCATCAACTCGGTTATCGCGGCAAAGGTCGACTTGTATCTGACCGGTGAGCTAAAACACCATTATGCTCTGGCCGCACAGCAGGCAGGTCTGACCTGCATCTGCCTTTCACACACCGTCTCGGAGCGCTTTATGCTCAAAAAATTGGCCGCGATATTGCGTAAGCAACTCAAGCACGTGACAATTAAGATAAGCAAAAAAGATGCAGACCCGTTTAAGTGGAAGGAACTATGACAGAACAGAATCAGGCAAGCCCGGACGCTGAGAACCACGAAGCACAGGCAGAATATCCCGACCAGCCGCAGCAGGATGATGATATCGAGCCGACCGTCGAGTCGGTTGTTGAGGCGGTTCTGTTTGCCAGTGATGAGCCGTTGAGCGTGGCCCGGCTGGCCGACATCGCCGAAACAGACATAAAACATATCCGCCGATACGTAGAAGGCCTTAACGAAAAATACCGGACCAACAATAACGCCTTCAGAATCGAGCAAATTGCGGGCGGCTATCAAATGCTGACCCTGAGCCCTTATAATCACTGGCTCAAAAAGCTGCTCCGCGTCCGAAGTGACAGCAAACTAAGCGCCGCGGCGTTGGAGACTCTGGCAATCATCGCCTATAAGCAGCCGGTTATGCGCGCCGACATCGAGGCCATAAGAGGCGTTGCGGTCGGTGAGATGACTCGAAGCCTTATGTACAAGGGGCTTGTCAAGATTGTAGGCAGGGCCGAGGTACTCGGCAGGCCGATGCTCTACGGGACAACGAGAAAATTCCTCGAAGTCTTCGGCCTGAATTCGCTCAAAGACCTGCCCAAGGTCGAAGAACTAAAAAAGCCGCCTTCTTAAAAGATTTAACGCTGTCAGGAAAATACTTATGCAGCCCTGGCTTGAGACATTGGGCGTAATAGTATTGGCACTGCTGGGGCTTGTCGTGGGTCTGAGATTATCACGACTGCAAAAGCCTTACTGGCTGGCAGGATACGCGGTCCCGTTATTTTTTTTATTCCTGGTTGCATTAGTAAGAAACATCACTACGTTGCGGTTTGTGCAGCCGTTGGGCTGGGTAGCTGCAGGCAGAAACGAGTCTGTAATAATTGCAGCCGCTCTACCGATGATATTCGGCACCTTGATTCCGAATCTTGCAAATAAAAGGCTGAGAATCCTGCTGGGCATCTTCCTCGCTGCCACATCAGTTCACTTCATCATATTTCCTTTTTTAGTCCCGGCTTTAGTACGAGGCAAACTTGAGAAACTCCAGACCTTCATAAACGTGCAGGGCATCTGCATCCAGAGCACCGATTACACCTGCGGACCTGCTGCTGCCGTAACTGCCTTGCAACAATTTGGCATAAGCGCAAATGAGGGGCGGCTCGCCGTAATGGCCTGTACCAGACCAATCCAGGGAACGCCTGACGACCTGCTGGCGGCGGCAATCGAAAAACTATACGGTCCGCAGGGCGTGACCTGCCGTTATCAACGTTTCGACTCGCTTGCAGAATTGAAACACGCCTGTCCCACAATAGCAGTGATCAAATTCGCGCCATTTATTGACCACTACGTAACCGTTCTCGAGGTATCGAATGATTATGTTATTGTCGGAGACCCCCTTACGGGAAAACAAAAGTTGACCTACAAGCAGTTCAAAGCCAAGTGGCGATTCATCGGAATCGTAGTAGAGCAGAATAGCAAAGAAATGTCTGGAAGCCGTAGGCCTTGATTCACTCAAAGGCCTGTCCGAAGTCGAAGAACTAAAAAAACCGGATTAGTGAGAGTGCCCTTTGCGTGCCGGCTTTGCAAATCTCATTAACAAGGTCGGCAAGTATGAGCCTGGCGTCACGGCTACTCAGCTTTCAGGTCTTGGATGCTCGGCGGTGAAAACATGCATAGTCTCCGGCTTTTCGATTACAATATCGCTCTCATCAACGGAGCCATTCTGCCCGGCGACCTTATCAAGTGAAAGTCCAAGATGCTTTGCCAAAAATCTGTACGCGCCCGCACGTTTCGAAAAGCCGTAATCGTGTCCTTCATCCGGCAGGTGCAGGTTCTCGACTTTATCCTCGGCGCCATAAAGGCGGTAAACGTTCCGAATATACGGGAATTCGACCTTGGGCACGTTCTTTGTCCAGTCCTGGCCGTCCGAGATAATCAACTCAGGCCGAGGCGCCGCCAGAGCAGCGATTTCAGCGTTGTTCGTTTCATGTGTCGAACTCTTATGAATAGGCATTCCGCTTTCACAGACGCATCCTCCGAAGAAATGGGCCGAGACCATAACTACCGGAACAGAAACCCTCACGCGGTCATCAACGGCGGTCAACAGAAACGCCTGGGTGCCTCCGCCGGAAGCGCCCGTTACACCGATGCGGTTGGGGTCCACGTCGGCCAGAGAAATAAGAAAATCAACGGCCCGGATACTATTATACAATTGCAGCTTGAGGACCTTCGGAGCCTTATGGCTGAAGCCCGCCTCTTTCGACTCGCCCCAGCCAACCATATCGTAGGAGAAAACCACGGCCCCCATACGCGCCAGCGTGGCGCATCGTTTCTGCTGGTCGGGTCTGAAGCGTCCGCCACCGTTAGGCGTTGGGAAATGGCCGTGTGGACAAAGTATGCCGGCGAATGGTCCGTTGGCGTCGGTGGGCCGATATAAATTACCGGTCACCAAAAACCCCGGCAGGCTCTCGAACGCAGCGTTTTCCACCGTATAGCCTTGAAATTTACGCCTGCTGCGAATGATGGGATTCAAGGGACACTTCTGGGGCATAGGCGACAGTTCTGCTCCGCGAAGGATTCCCTCGCGGATGCGTTTAGCTCGCGCCTTCCACTGGTCGAGATTGGAATAAGTAGCGGCAAATTTGGCAAGCTGCTCTCTGGCAGCCTCTTCGCTGTGGTAATGTCCCTGGCAGAGTCCCGCACAGACGCCAACCACGGCGGCCAGACAAATAAGATAAGTTCTCATGTGAAGCGGTTCTCCTTTCTTATGGCTGCGCCAATTCCAGCGTCTTGGTTGTAATATAGTCGTTCACTATCATATTCGACACCTGCCACGGAGGCAAATTCTTCTGCATCCAAACAGAAGGCGGGGTTTGAAATTGGCTTTGTTTTTTGGCGCCTCCGGGGGCGGTTTGTGTTCGTAAGTGCTTGTTGTAGCTGAGGTTACAGTCATTAGCGGCCCTCCGGAAATTGGCTTTGTTTTGCATAAAAGGTGTTGTTTTGTGCGCGCATACGCCTGCAACGGGGGAGAAGTAAGTAGAAAGTAGATAGTAGAGCAGGCCAAAGGAGACAGGAGAACAGTAGAGCAAGCGAGTAGTAGAGCAGGCGAAAACGCCA
>JAUWKC010000106.1 GCA_030607345.1 Planctomycetota bacterium
CACATCTTGACCCTCGAAATAACGAATTATCTGTTTCTGTAGGGCTGCAAAGAGCTGCGGCGTGTACTGAGCCTTCGGCAGGCCACTGAGAAGGCTGGTCCTGACCTGCTCGGGTGAATCCGCCGGCAGACAAGTGCGCAAAAGGCCTGCTTCGGCGCCCGCGAGCCCGAAATAGCCCCAGCTCGTCTTGAAAACACTGAATCTTATCATTTTGGCCCAGCCCGTTTGCAAATGTTGTAAATATTCTACGCTAACCGGTCAAATTCATTGACGCAAGGGGCAGATTTTGTTAGATATAGTGGTTTTTAGAAAAATGGCGACACTGGCGGTTCCGGGTCCTGTTCTCGCGGCGTTGAGGCAGTTGCCGGCAGGAAAGCCGTTTTTCGCTGGCTGGCGAATCCGAAATATGTCCCTTGACGAACTGCGAAACCGGATTGACGAGATAGACAGGCAGCTTGTTAAGCTGCTCAATGAGCGTGCGCGCGTCGTTGTGGAAATCGGAAAACTGAAAAACAAAACCGGAGGACAAATTTACGCCCCGCACCGGGAGAAAGAAGTTTTAGACAAGGTTGTCAAAGCCAACCAGGGTCCGCTGCCCGACAAAACGCTCGTGGCGGTTTGGCGAGAGATGATGAGCGGCTCCTTTGTCCTTGAGAGGCCTTTGCGGATTGGCTATCTCGGCCCGGGCGGCAGCTTCAGCCATACGGCCGCGATGCTTAAATTCGGCCAGTCTGTGGAGTACGAACCGCTGGCCGACATCAGGAGTATTTTCGGCGAGGTCGACAAAGACCATTGCGACCTTGGTATTGTTCCGATAGAGAATAGCACCGGCGGCGGCGTAATTGAAACGCTCGATGCGCTCATAGATTCGGATGTCAAGATATGCTCAGAGGTTCTGATGACGATTCACCACAGTCTTCTGGCGAATTGTGTCCTTGAGCAGATTGACAAGGTCTACTCGAAGCCCGAAGTATTCGCTCAGTGTCGCAATTGGTTGAGTGCAACCTTCAAGGAAGCAAAGACCATTGCTGTGGCCTCAACCGCCAAGGCCGCCCAAATGGCCGCCGATGAAGCACGCGCAGCGGCGATTGGTTCCCGCGTGGCCGCCGACCTGTACGGACTCAAAGTGGCTTGTGAAAACATAGAGGACGTCGCCAACAACATAACGCGATTTCTGGTGATAGCCCGCGAAGATGCAAAGCCGACTGGTCAAGACAAAACCGCCATTTTGTTCAGTACCGCTCATAAGGCCGGCGCCCTTGCCGACGTACTGGACGTCTTCAAGAAATATCAGATTAATCTGAGCAACATAGAGTCCAGACCCAGCAAGAAGAGGCAGTGGGAATATTATTTCTTTGTGGACTTTTTGGGCCACAGGACAGAGGAGAAAGTACAAAAAGGACTCGAAGAGTCCCGCAAGCACTGCCTCCAGCTTTCTGTGCTGGGCAGCTTTCCGCGGGCAACAGAACTGCTTTGACGTGACTTGCCTGGAAACCGTTATGTTGGAGATTTAGCAAATGACAAAACCGTTTATAGCCGGCAACTGGAAGATGAACACGGATAGTCGAAGCAGCGTCAGTCTTGCTGAGGCGGTTGCCGCGAGAACAACAGGGCTTGCGGGCAGGCAGGTCGATGTGGCGCTGTGTCCTCCGTTCGTCTATCTGGGGCAGGTGTTCAAGGCCGTTGGCAACTCAAGCGTCGCGGTGGGCGCCCAGGACGTTTACTTCCAGCCCGATGGGGCTTTTACCGGCGAGGTAAGCGTCTCGATGCTCAAGGATGTGGGATGTACGTATGCTTTGTGCGGCCATTCGGAACGCCGTCACGTTATCGGCGAGAGCGATGAGCTCGTTAATAAGAAAGTTACTGCTGCTGTCAGCGGGGGGCTTTTGCCGATACTTTGCGTAGGAGAGCTGATTGAGCAGCGTAAAGCCGGCCGGACAACGGAGGTTGTCACAGGCCAGGTAAAAAACGGATTTGCCGGTTTGAGCGCAGAGAAGGCCTCGGCGGTGACCATGGCTTATGAGCCGGTCTGGGCGATAGGCACCGGTCTGACAGCTACGCCCCAGCAGGCTCAAGAGGTGCATGCTTTGATAAGGGAGCTGATAGGCCGGATTTATGACAGCCGACTGGCGGATGAGATTCGCATCCTCTACGGCGGCTCGGCAAAACCGGACAATGCAGCAGCCTTGATGCAAGAGCAGGATATTGACGGACTGCTGGTCGGCGGGGCCAGTTTGAAAGCCGATGACTTTATCGATATTATTAAGGCAGCAGTATGACAATACGATTATGATGCACGGCCTTGTTTAGAGGGCCGGATTTGAGTTGATAAGCGGTTTGCAGGCCGCCGGCCCTTACAGCAGTCCGGGGTTTTTAAGGGGAACAGATATGAGTGTTTTGCCGGTGTTGGCAGTAAGTTTTGTTATGAAAATGGTGGCGGTTTTTTTCGTCATTTGCTCGGTTGCTCTGGTTTTAGTTATTCTGATACAGAAAGGCCGGGGCGGCGGCTTGAGCGGTGCTTTAGGCGGAGGGATGGCAAGCAACATTCTGGGGTCGAAGACGGGTGACTTTCTCACCTGGGTCACGATAGTACTGGTGGGTTTGTTTCTGTTGCTTGCGGTATTGATGGTAAGGTCCTACAAGCCGACCGTTACCGGGTTTGACGAGGAGACCGGCAGGTCCGACTCGGCGCCACAGGAACAAAGACAGCCCTCATCCGCACAGCCCGGGCCCGACCAGGCGGGCAGTGACACGGGCGAGGCGAGTGGGACTCCGGATATGAACCAGCCGGGTTAGGGCTGGGAGTGTCTTGCAAGTGCCTGTGGATTACACGGCGCAGGTGCTTTTTACTGAAAGAGCCGGATTATGATAAATAGTATGACGGGTTACGGCCAAGCCGAAGGTGAGGTTAAAGGTCTGCTCTTTGCGGTGGAAATCAAGAGCGTTAACAACCGTTACTTCAAGACGGCGATAAAGCTGCCGGAGACGGTTGCATTTCTGGAAGAGGATATCGAAAAGCTGCTGCGAAAGAGTCTTTCCCGCGGTACGGTCAACTATCTTCTTAGGCTCAAGCACCTCCCGGCGGAGGCTTGTTATGATATCGACGGTACGGTCTTGCAGCAGTTTGTTCGGAAGCTGGGGCCGGTTGTTAGTTCAGCCGATATTACTCTGGCGGTTGACCTGGCTGGTCTGCTTAGCCTGCCCGGAGTTTTGGTGCCGCCGTCTCCGGACGAGCAGACAGCCGCTGATATTAGACAGGCTGTGCTGGCAGTAAGCGGGCAGGCCCTGGATAACCTCAGGCAAATGCGCGCCGCTGAAGGAACGGCGCTGGCGGCGGACCTGGATGGGCACTGCCAGGCCATAAAGCACGAGCTTGAGCAGATACGCGGTCGCAATAGCAGTACTCTGCAGGAGTATCAAAGCCGGTTGAAAAAACGGGTAGATGAGCTGCTGGCGGCGGCAGAGCTCAAACTTGATGAGGCAACACTTGCGAGGGAAGTGGCGGTTTTCGCCGAGAGGTCGGATATTTCGGAAGAAATTGCCCGCCTTGGTCACCATCTTGAACAGTTTATGGAGACCTGTGCCGATGTCAGGAGCTCGGAGTCGGGTGCAGTTGGTCGGGCGAACAACCAGGCTGCTGGGCGAAGGCTGGAGTTTATCAGTCAGGAGATGCTCAGGGAAGCCAACACGATTGCCAGCAAGGCCTCCGACAGCCAGATTGCCAGGTGGGTGATAGATGTAAAATGCAGGATAGACCGAATCAAGGAGCAGGTTCAGAACGTTGAATAGGTGTGATTGTCAGGAGCGTGGATATGAGCGAGCAGAAACCAAGCAGGGCCAGCGTGGTGATTATCAGTGGTCCGTCGGGCGTCGGCAAAAGTACAATCTGCAAAGAGCTGGTCAGGCGGCTGGGCAACGCTTATCTCAGCACGTCGGTGACTACCAGAACCAAGGCGCCGAGCGAAGTTGACGGGGAGGATTACTGGTTCATATCGAGCGAGGAATTCGAGCAGCGTATCCAGAAGGGACTGTTGCTGGAATATGCAGAGGTCTTTGGCAGCTTCTACGGGACAGCAAAGGACAAGGTCGTCGAGGCGCTCAAGGCAGGCAAAACCGTTATACTGGAAATCGACGTTCAGGGCGCCAAGCAGGTTAAGCTAATATACCCTGAGGCGATTATGATATTTATTCTCCCTCCGAGTCAAAGGGAGCTTGCCGAGCGTCTGGACGGCAGGGGCAGGGAAAATGCCGAAGCAGCCGAAGAAAGGCTTGACGAGGCGGGCGCTGAAATAGCAGCGGCCTGGCAGTATTACAAGGATATGGTAATTAACGACGACTTCGAACAGGCGGTAAATGAGGTGGTTCAAATTGTCGAAACGGCTGATGTGCGGGCCGATTAGGTCGCCCTCGGCTCGAAAATTGGAGAAGCAATATATGATTGAGGAACTTAAAAGCACGGAGATTATCAATAAGGTTGGTGGGAAGTTCAAATTGACGGCCCTGGTTCAGAAACGACTGAATGAGTTATTGCAGGGCAGTCGGCCTCTGATTGAGGACACACAGGGAAAAACACAACTGGAGATAGTCATACAGGAGATTCTTCAGGACAAAATCGCCATCGACTACGAAGCAAGTGATATTGACAAACCTGATTAAGGAATGACTGAGACTTGAGATGGCTAAAGGCGAGCCCAATCTGGATGGTATTAAGATTTTATTAGGCGTCAGCGGGTCAGTTGCGGCCTACAAGGCCGTCGAGCTTGCCAGTAAGCTGACGGCATCGGGTGCAGCCGTTAAGACGGTTATGACGCAAAATGCCTGCCGGCTGGTGGCTGCCAAGAGCTTCGAGGCAGTGACCGGTTCTGCGGTTTATACGAGCCTGTGGGATGGTGCTTTTGTTCGTGATTCGGGACCCGGGAATCGTGATACGAGCTCCGAAACACGAAACACAAGCTCCGAAAAACGCATTAGTCATACGGCGTTGGTTGACTGGGCTGATATCGTCGTGGTGGCGCCGGCAACGGCGAATATTATCGGCAAGGTCGCCAACGGGATTTGCGACGACTTGCTGAGCACGACGCTGTGCGTGTGCTGGGCCAGGCCTGTGCTGTTCGCGCCGGCGATGAATAATAATATGTGGGAGAATCCTGCGGTGCGTCGCAACGTTGAGAGACTAAAAGAGGCGTCCAGCCAGGTCATAGGGCCGCAAGTGGGCCGTCTGGCGTGCGGCGACGAGGCAATAGGCAGAATGGCTGAGCCGCAGGATATCGTCGAAGCGGTCGGAAGAATCGCGAATCGTGAATCGTGAATCGAAATACGAGCTACGAAATACGAAACACGAATTGACAATGCATTTCTTAATTACGGCAGGCGGCACGCGCCAATACATCGACCCGGTGCGTTTCATCTCCAACGCGAGCAGCGGTAAGATGGGTTATGCCCTGGCCCGTGCTGCGCTGGGTGTGGGCCATAAGGTCACGCTTGTGACGGCGCCGACTGCTCAGCGGCCTCCGAAGGGGGCGGTTCTCTTCCATGTCGAAACGGCTGCGGAGATGTTCGAGACCGTAAAGGCTCATTTCGCCGGGTGTGACTGCTTAATTATGGCCGCAGCGGTCTCGGATTACGCGCCGCGCCGAGAGCTGAAAAACAAAATCAAGAGAACTCGCAAGTCGCTGACTATCAGGTTAGAACCGACGGTTGATATACTTAAATGGGCCGGCGGGCATAAACAGCCGGGCCAAATCATCGTTGGTTTTGCGCTGGAAGACAGCGAGCTGCAAAAAAGAGCCGCCAAAAAACTAAAAGAAAAGAACCTTGACATGGTCATCGCCAACAGTTGTGCTGCCATTGGCGCCGACAGGGCAACTGTTTACATAAAAGCCGCTCGCTCCGGATGGACCGAAATCACAGACGCCGCCAAAAGCACGCTCGCAAGGAAAATTATCGCCGAGATTGAGAAACTGATTTGACGGCTTTGAACTGGTAACATAAGGGCAATTGGTATTGCCGTGTGCGGCAGGATACCACATCAATTCCAGCCGAATCCGGGCAAACAGGCTTTATTCCTGGGCTGATGTATATTGTCGGGCTAACGACAGACCGGGCGGGGCTTGACATTTCTCTGCTTCTGAGTTGTTCAAATGGTCTGCTATTCGTGTTATAATTGCTTTTGTTCGGGATTCGTGAATCGAGCTACGAAACACGAGATACGAAAAACGAGATACGAGATACGAAAAACGCATTTGTGGTTCGTGGAACATTATGCCGCTTCCGAAAGTTGCAATAGTTGGTCGGCCGAACGTGGGCAAAAGCAGTCTGCTTAATGCCCTGGCCGGTAAGATGATAAGCATCGTTGAGCCGACGCCGGGCGTGACGCGTGACCGAATCAGCACGCTCATCGCGCGAGACGACAA
>JAUWKC010000021.1 GCA_030607345.1 Planctomycetota bacterium
GCGCCCTGGTTCAGGTTGACTCCTCCCGGCATAAGAGCGTCAAAACAGCCTTTGGTTCTGAGGTCGTAGACCGGAACGTGAAGGTCATTCTCGCCGAGGAACCAGTCGAAGGCCTTTCTTTGCAGTGTCATAAAACTCTGTTGCTTCGTTGCGTCGTAGGCGGCCCTCAGCATCATCACCGTACCGGCAGCTTCTATCGGCTGCTGGTCAAACGCTGCCTTGCTGCCGCCTCGTTCATACCAGCCGTTGCAGCCTACAAAGCTGAAATGTTCCCCGTCGAAGGTTTTTTCCAGCAGAAACTCGCAGCTTTTCTTTGCCACCGCAAGGTACTCATCATTCGCCGAAGTCAATCCCGCGACAAACAAGGCATGCGGCAGAACTGCGTTGTCGTAGGTTAGTGCATCCTGAAACCACGGCCAATCGTCGAAGCTGTTCAGATTGTATTGATTTATCAGGCCGTTCGCGGCGATTTCCAACCGGCGTTTAATATCGCTGGCGCCCGGGAACTGCTTCAAATACTCATTCATCCCAAGTATCGAATAAGCCATTCCCCTGGGAAATTGTTTCTCGGTATGCTCGACCGATTTGTCGAAACAGTCTTTTATGACCGACAGATAAGACGGTGATGGCGGCTTGGCCATTACGGTCCCCAGGGCCCAGAGGAACCTGCCGAGAGCGTCATTTACAGATTCATTTGGAATCCAGGTCCTGTCGAATTTCATAGAGTTTTTGACCGTGCCGTTCTTATCCTGTGCATGCAGCGTGAATGACAGATACCTATCGAGAAGCTGTAGTGCCTCCGGCCCGGGATAGTGTGTGAAATACCGCGCCATTGCGATGACAGCCCTGGCGTTGTCGTCGGTGGTGTAGCCGTGTTCTCGCCGTGGTATAGTGTACTTGGCGTGCTGAAACAAACCGGTATCGTCTGTCAGCCTTTTCAGATGCGTCAGCGATGGCTCCGGCACCTCAATACTCGATATAGTTTCGGCCGGCGATGGCGTCATTCTGCCCGCTATAATTGCCGGCAGCCGTTTCTCGCTGAATAGTTTCCAATACCGCTGCCCCATTTTGGGCCAGGTCCTTGACCTGCCGTAATCGTAGGCCCGTCTTCGCAGCGAATAGAAGAGCGAATCATCCTCAAGTATCTCGACTATGGCTTTGCCCAAGGCCGCCGGGTCATTGAACGGAACCAGTTTGCCGCGCCCATCGGCCAAAAGCTCCGTTGCGGCCCAATAGGGTGTCGAGACCACTGCCTTGCCGGTACCAACCGCGAAGGAAAGCGTTCCGCTGGTCAGTTGTTCTCTGTTAAGGTATGGAGTGACGTAAATATCAGCGGCACACAAGAAGTTGTGAAGTTCCTCTTCCTTCACGAAACGGTTATGAAACATGACATTTTCCTGCAGGCCAAGCTCGTTCACTATCCTTTGAAGTCTGAGTCTGTAGGACTCGCCCTCATGTTTCAACACGGCCGGGTGCGTCATACCCAGAACGGTATAGAGGACGGACGGCTCGGTCTTGATTATCGCGGGCATCGCTTTGAGCATAACCTCTATGCCCTTGTTGTTGCTCAGGAGTCCGAACGTCAGGATTGTTTTCCTGTCTTCGACGCCGAACTTGTGCTTGTAGTAATTGCTGTCAACGAAAGGAAGGTCCGGTATGCCGTGCGGAATAAGCACCACCTTTGATTCCGGGACACCGTAGATGTTCTGCAGCATATCGACGCCGCGTTCGTTCATCGTTACGACCTTATACGAAGCGTCGCAGACCTCAACCAACGAGTCTTTGTAGGGAACGCTCGGCTCATCAAGAACCGTATGCAGGGTTGTTATGACAGGGGCTTTCAGTTTATTCAGCAGAAGACTCAGATATGAGCCGGCCTCACCGCCGAACAGGCCGAACTCATGCTGAACGCAGACCAGGTCCACGTTACTGAAATTCAGATAATCAGCGGCACAAACATAATCGCTCTTGACGTTCTGGCGAATCTCGAATTTGACCGGCTCGGAGTATTTGAGAGCATTGTCTGCCCGCATCGCGACAACCAAGGGTTCAAATTGACTTTTGGCGGTGGAGGCAATGCTCTCGATAAGGTCCGAAGTGTAAGTGGCGATACCACATTTTCGAGGAGTGAAACTACAGATGAACGCTACTTCTTTCGGAGAGCCTTTCGCCATTTTTAACGCCCCTTTACTGGTTGCTACCGCTTCAAACACTCATTGTACGGCGGATTCTCTGTGGCGTCAAGCAAATTGACCATTAAAATCAGCTATGTAGAGACTCGTTCAGCGGAACTCTCGGTTCAGGTTGTTCAGAGGGCCTAAAAAGCTGTGATTTGCGGTCTTTCGAAAAATTTTGCCAAAAAGACGGATTTTTTTGCACTAAACGCTTGACAAGTGCGTATTATACACTACTATTGCAATAGGAATAATAGGAGACAAGTATGAAACTGTCGACCCGGACCAGGTATGGCACAAGAGCTATAATTGAGCTTGCTCTTAGCCACGGAAAAGGCCCTTTGCAGACGAAACTGATAGCGCAGCGCCAGCAGATTTCAGCAAAATACCTCGAACAGGTAATGGCAATGCTGAAATCAGCGGGTTTTGTCAGAAGTGTACGAGGCGCAAAAGGTGGTTATGTCCTTGCTAAAGCGCCAAACCATATTAGACTTGGTGATGTTTTCGCAGCCCTCGAGGGGCCGCTGGTGACTGTCGAGTGCCTCGAAAACGAAGATTACTGTTCGCGGACGGCTGTTTGTTTGGCGAGAGACCTCTGGGCTCAGGTTCAGCAAGCTATTGATTCTGTCCTGGAATCTGTAACCGTGCAGGACTTGCTCGAAAAGGCCAGGGATGAAAAAGTTAAAACTGCTGATTACCAAATATAAATGAGGTAGAAATATCATGAGTGCTATATTTGAAACCGTAACAGACTCGGTTGGGTACACACCTCTGGTGCAAATCAACAAACTCGGCTCAAGCAAAGCAACAATTCTGGCCAAGCTTGAGTCAAGGAATCCCTGCGGCAGCGTTAAAGACAGAATCGCTTTGTCAATGATTGAGGCCGGCGAAAAGCAGGGTTCTATCAGGCCCGATACATTGATAATAGAGCCGACAAGCGGTAATACCGGTATCGGACTTGCCTTCGTCTGTGCCGCAAAAGGATACAGCCTGGTCCTTACAATGCCCGAGTCGATGAGCATCGAAAGACGCAAGCTGCTCCGGCTCTTTGGAGCAGAGGTCGTCCTGACTCCTGCTGAGCGCGGCATGGCTGGGGCTATCGAGAAGGCCGAAGAACTTGTGGAAAAAGAAACGAATTCCTTTATGCCGCAGCAGTTCAAAAACCCTGCCAATCCACAGATACACAGGGAGACAACCGCCAACGAGATTTGGAACGACACGGACGGCAAGGTGGATATTCTCGTCGCCGGCGTCGGGACCGGTGGAACCATTACCGGCTGCGGAGAGGCGTTGAAAGAAAAGAACAAGAACATCAAGGTTATAGCCGTTGAGCCGAAGGACTCGCCCGTCCTTTCGGGCGGCAAAGCCGGGCCACACAAGATACAGGGTATCGGTGCAGGCTTCGTCCCGGATGTCCTCAATGTTGATGTAATTGACGAGATTATCCAGGTTTCGAACAACGACGCAATAGAAACTGCCGGACAATTGGCAGCCAGGGAGGGAATCCTCGCAGGTATCAGCGCCGGCGCCAACGTCTGGGCCGCGTGCCAGGTCTCGCAGCGAGCCGATTCGGAAGGAAAAATAATTGTTACTATCGTGCCGGATACCGGTGAAAGGTACGTCTCGACCGAGATGTTTGACCGGTAAACGTCAGCTTTGTGAGAGGACTTTGCGATGCAGGAAAGCAGGTCAATCGGCAGAGAGGTTGAAAACCTCGTTGGTGAAATCGCCGGAACGTATCAGGACGACTCCGGGATAAACCTGATAGATGCGGCCAATTTGCCGGTGCGTGATAGAATCCTTGAGATTCTTGAGTTGCTTACGGAGCTGTTGTTTCCAGGCTACACAGGCAAGAGAAGGGTCACGAGAGCGAACCTGAACTTCGTTGTCATCGACATTCTCTATCATGTATACACGGAGCTTTCGGAGCAAATTGAGCTGGCTTACGTGTATCGATGCAGAATGGAAGATTGCGATACCGGCGGCTGCCGAAAAATGGCAGAACAGGCTACCCAGCATTTATTGAAGCAACTGCCGAAGGTCAGAGAGCTGCTCAAAGGCGATGTCGCAGCAGCTTATGACGGCGACCCCGCCGCAAAATCCTACGAGGAGATTGTCATAAGCTATCCCTGCATCACAGCAATTGCAACCTATCGCATCGCCCACGAGCTGTACCTGAAAGAGGTGCCGTTGGTTCCGCGAATAATGACCGAGTGCGCACATGCAAAGACCGGTATCGACATACACCCCGGGGCAAGGATAGGCAAGAGCTTCTTTATCGACCACGGCACCGGCGTTGTCATAGGCGAAACCACAATCATCGGGGACAACGTCAAGATTTATCAGGGCGCTACCCTGGGAGCCCTGAGCTTTCCCAAGGACGAAAGAGGAAGAATAATAAAGGGCGGCAAGAGGCACCCGACAATCGAGGACAATGTTACCATTTACGCCGAGGCAACAATACTGGGCAACGTGGTCATCGGAAAAGGCGCGGTGATAGGCGGAAACGTCTGGATAAAGGAGTCCGTACCGCCCGGAGTTACCGTTACTACAGCACATGCAGATTTGGTTTATAAGAGAAATGAAACGAGCACTACTTGAAAAAATCGAAGAGCTAAAACAACAGCGTAATGCCGTGATACTTGCTCACAATTATCAGCCGGGCGAGATACAGGATATAGCTGACTTCACCGGTGATTCGCTTGGACTCAGCATCAAGGCGGCTGAGACTGACGCCGATGTCATTGTATTCTGCGGCGTCCGGTTTATGGCGGAGACTGCTGCTATCCTTTCGCCCGAAAAGACCGTGCTTTTACCGGACAAAAAGGCGGGCTGTCCCCTGGCCGATATGATAACCGCAAAGCAGTTGGCGGAACTCAAACAAAAGCATCCTAATGCTTTAGCGGTCTGCTACGTAAACAGCTCCGCCGAAGTCAAGGCCGAGAGCGACTACTGCTGCACCAGCGCTAATGCCGTGGAAGTAGTAAACTCTCTGCCTCAGGACAGACAAGTCATTTTCGTGCCGGACCGACATCTTGGCCGGTTTGCTGCCGAAAGAACAGGCAGAGACCTCATTCTATGGCCCGGCTATTGCGCAACGCACGTTCTAATCTCCGAACACGACATCCTCAGCGTAAAAGAAAAATATCCGGATGCGGTGGTGATGGCACATCCGGAGTGTACTGAGCCGGTAAAAGAGCTTTCAGACCAGATACTAAGCACCGGCGGAATGCTCAAATTCACCGCAACGAGCAACGCAAAAACGTTCATAATAGCCACTGAGGTCGGGATGATACACGCGCTGAAAAAGCAGAATCCACAAGCCGAGTTTATCCCTGCCAGCGAAAGGGCTGTATGCTCAGATATGAAGCGGATTACGATGGAAAAGATTCTCTGGTCACTTGAAGATATGCAGTACAGAATCGTGGTCCGGCAAAAAGTAGCGGAAAGGGCCAAAAAAGCCATCAGGAAAATGGTCGAAATTCTACCGGCTAAATAGGGAAGGTTTTGCAAAATGGAACAGGAACAGACGTACCATCTGGATACGCTGGCAATTCATGCGGGTCAGCAGGTCGATTCCGATACACTCAGCAGGGCCGTGCCGATATATCAGACCACCAGTTACATGTTCAAGGACACCGAGCACGCCGCGAATTTATTTGCCCTCAAAGAGTTTGGGAATATCTACACCCGGCTGATGAACCCTACAAACGACGTACTTGAAAAGAGACTGGCCGCCCTCGAGGGGGGAGTGGGCGGCCTGGCATTGAGTTCAGGCCAATCGGCGATTTATGTCAGCATCTTTAATATCTGCGGCGCCGGAGGCCATATCGTATCCTCAAACTCACTTTACGGAGGCACAGTTACGCTGTTTGGTCAAACATTCCGAAAACTCGGCATCGATGTCACCTTCGTCGCCCCGAAGCAGCCCGACAATTTTGCCCGGGCAATCAAAGATAATACTCGCCTGATTTACATTGAGAGCATCGGCAATCCCAAAAACGATATTCTGCAATACGAAAAAATAGCTTCACTCGCCCACGATAATGGCATGCCCGTAATTTGCGATAATACTGTTACCACGCCCATATTGTTCAGGCCGTTCGAATATGGCATCGACATTGCAGTCCACAGTTGCACAAAATTCATCGGTGGTCACGGCACAAGCATTGGCGGAGCGATTGTCGACTCAGGCAAATTCGACTGGACAAACGGCAGGTACCCCGAACTCACCGAACCGGACCCAAGCTATCACGGCGTTAAGTATGTAGAAAGTTTTGGTGAACTGGCGTACATAATAAAAGCAAGAACCCAGTTTTTGCGCGACATGGGTTCCTGTATGTCACCATTTAATGCGTTTTTGTTTTTGCAGGGGCTGGAGACATTGCACCTGCGTATGCCCAGGCACTGCGAGAACGCACTGAAACTGGCACAGTGGCTCGAAAAACAGCCGCAAGTTACCTGGGTCAATTACCCCGGACTCGAATCGCATCCGGATTACGATTTGGCAAGAAAATATCTGCCGAAAGGACAAGGGGCGATTCTGGGATTCGGTATCAAAGGCGGCAAGCCGGCCGGCATCAAGTTCATAAACAATGTTAAATTAGCCAGTCACCTCGCCAATATCGGCGACAGCAAAACGCTTGTAATTCACCCGGCCGGCACGACACATCAGCAGTTGACCGAGGCCGAACAGCTCGCCGCCGGCGTCACACCGGACTATGTACGCGTTTCGGTGGGGACAGAGCATATTGATGATATAATAACCGACTTCGAACATGCGTTGAAAGTCAGTCAGGGATAGGGATATGTGGGAATATACGGAAAAACTCAAGGAGCACTTTTTCAACCCGCGCAACGTCGGGGAAATCGAGAACCCGGACGGCATCGGCGAGGTCGGCTCGTTAGCCTGCGGCGACGCCCTGAAGCTCACTTTCAAACTCGATGAGAACGGCAGAATCAAGGATGCAAGGTTCAAGACCTTCGGCTGCGCAAGCGCCATTGCCACATCTTCGGTATTGACCGAGATGATAAAGGGCAAAACAATAGACGAAGCCGGCGAACTAACCAACAAGGACATCGCCGACTACCTTGGGGGGCTGCCGGAGCAGAAGATGCACTGCTCGGTTATGGGTAGAGAGGCGCTTGAGGCGGCAATTGAAAACTACCGAACCGGCGGCAAAAAAAAGCGTGAGCTCGAAGGCAAGGTCGTCTGCATCTGCTTCGGCGTGACCGAAAAAGAAATCGAGAGGGTAATAACCGAAAACGACCTCACAACCGTCGAACAAGTAACAAACTACTGCAAAGCCGGCGGCGGCTGCGGCGGCTGCAAAGGAGAAATCGCAAAGATAATAGAAAAAGTGCGGGGCCGGAAGCAAAAGAACAAACCCGAAGCACTCCCCCGAAAAGGCCGCAAACTGACCAATATCCAGAAAATGCAATTAATTCAGCAGACAATCAACGAGCAAATCAGGCCTGCACTTCGGGCGCACGGAGGCGATATTGAACTGACAGATGTTGAAGGAAATAAAGTTATCGTTGCGTTCAGAGGTATGTGTGCCCAATGTATGCTGGCTGAGTACACAATGAAAGACGTGGTCGAGGCAAAACTAAGAGAATTTGTCGCCGACGAGCTCTACGTGGCCGAAGACAAGGACTCGATACAGCCCCACAATCACAGAGGTTAAAAAATGAACACCATATATTTCGATAATAACGCCACGACAAAAGTAGCCGCGGAAGTGCTGGAGGAAATGAGACCCTACTTTTGTGAGCTTTACGGCAACCCGTCGAGTATGCACACCTTCGGCGGACAAATCGGCGTCAAAATCCGCAAGGCGCGAGAACAAGTCGCCGCCCTGCTCGGCTGCGAACCGAGTGAAATCATATTTACCGGCGGCGGCACAGAAAGTGACAATACTGCCATTATGGGTGTGCTGGCGGCCGCACCAAACAGACGAAAAGTCATTACCACCAGAGTCGAGCACCCCGCCATACTGACCGTCTGCCGCGAGCTGCAAAGTCGTGGATACACAATCGCAGAACTCGCAGTAGACAAACAGGGTCGTCTCGATACGGCCGAGCTCGAAGAGCAAATCGACGATGACACCGCTATCGTTACGATTATGTACGCAAACAATGAAACCGGTGTTGTATTTCCGATTGATAAAATCGCCGAATTAGCTGCGGACAGAGGCGTCGTCTTTCATACCGACGGGGTCCAGGCCATCGGCAAGATTCCACTTAACCTCTCAAAAAGCAATATCGATTTGCTGAGTCTCTCAGGCCACAAGCTCCACGCACCAAAAGGCATAGGCGCGTTGTATATCAAGAAGGGGACAAGACTGTCACCATATATGTTAGGCGGACATCAGGAAGCAGGCAAAAGAGCAGGTACTGAAAATGTCCCTGGAATAATAGGCCAGGGCAAGGCTTGCGAGCTTGCCGCAAAAAACATCGAGCAGGAAAACCAGCGAGTAAAATCCCTGCGCGACAAACTTGAAAATGCAATACTCGAAAAATGCCCCGGCAGCCTGCTCAACGGTGACAAGGAAAATCGCCTGCCCAACACAAGCAATATCAGCTTCGAGTATATCGAGGGCGAAGCAATCCTGCTTATGCTGGACAGATACGGCATCTGTGCCAGCAGCGGCTCGGCGTGCACGTCCGGCTCGCTGGAGCCAAGCCATGTTTTGCGGGCGATGGGCGTGCCCTTTACCGCCGCCCCCGGCTCGGTGCGGTTCAGCTTGAGCAGGTACAACACCGAAGATGAGGTAGATTACACCATCGAAACAATGCCGCAAATAGTGAGCAAGCTCCGCCGACTCTCACCTTTCGTCGCCGAATAGGGCAAATCCGGCTTCTATCGCGGCTGTGGGCCTTGCGCCAATGTGTACAGGGAGCTGAAAAACTTCTGGCATTGGGCTGGTCGGCCGTATAACATATTCTGACCCTGTTGTACAAGGACATCGGAGGTTCGACGAAAATGAAAAAAACCTACTTGTTATTCATCGTATTGGTAATGGTCTTTGCCGGTCTGCTCCTTTTGATGCGACGAAAAGAAACCAAAACGAACATCCGGCTGTTTCTCAAGACAAGAGACGATGTACTGCAGCTTTTGAGCAGCAACTTCAACGCTTCGCCGGAGGGAACAACGTTCGCCCGAAAGCCTGTCGGGCTCGATAATCTTTTATTTCCGGGCTCGGACCATATCCGGGCCGTGGCCAGGAGACAGCAATACCACGGCACCAGCAACTTAACCGCTGTTTTAGAGCTGTCCGACACGTTTATCAGCACGACCGACCAGGGCTCCTCTGAAACGTGCGCCGCTCGAAAGCTATTGGATTTTTTCTCCCAAGGTATTGGAAAGACGGGGCTGCAAAGCCAGGGCTCTCCCGGATGTGGCGGCGTAGGCTATGTCCAATACGTCCAACAGAGCTGGCACTGGCAAAACTTTACGATTTACATAATTGCTGAGGTGGTCGTCGACCTGAAGGGAAAAACTGCTTTTATATCATTTAACATAATTGAATCACTTTGATTCTGCAAAGTTTGCTCGGCCCGTGTTGTTTTCCGGCCCAAAACGTTGGTTTTCGTGACGAGATTGTCTAATATAGGGAGCTATGAAGGTCAAGTATAAGCTCATCGCAGCGAGCCTGCTTGTAGCGGCTGGCGTGTGCTGGTTCGCGTTTGTTCTCTCCGAACAACAAACCGAAGAGGAGAGAAAAGCGGATTACTTTGCCGCAGTTACCCGCCTGAATGACCAGCTCCGCAAGGAGTTGAATGGGTATCACAATGCAAATGGTCGGTATCCTCAAGACCTCGGCGAGCTATCCATTTCGTCACCCACCGGCGAGCCTGACATCCTCGACTATTTTTCCTACATTACCGGCGCCAATTACTACATACTTACCTGGGACGTCCAGTGGGGCGAGGAGCCGCCGCTTTCACACAAGGAGCACGCCACAAAAGGAAAAGTGATTTTCGTTGAGGATTACGTAGAGGGCCAGCTTTCTTTGCGGGTCGAATACCACGATGGCTATGCTCGTCCCGGCTCAAGGGCAGAAAAGCGATACCGCAGCGGGCGCCTGGTTTCCGTAACCGAGTACCGAAACGGCCGGGAAGTCTCCGAAGAGAAACTGCCAGGGCCGCAGTGACTTCATCGGCGTCCTGCGTTGAGTCCGCCGGGCGATTTGTGGTTCTGGCCTTGCTTTGGTGGTACGAGTTTGATTTCGAAGATTTGCGGCCAGAGTTTCCCGGTGATGAAGAGCCGGTCGTCTTTGGTATCGTAAGCGATGCCGTTCAGGACGTCGATGGTTCGTCCGTATTGTTTGGGTTTGACAATTCCTTTCAGGTCTATCCAGGCGCACACGCGGCCGGTTTTGGGCGATATTGCGGCGATTCGGTCTGTTCTCCAGATGTTCGCGTAGATTGTTCCTTTTATGTATTCGAGCTCGTTTAGTCCGAGCAGGGGGATGTTGTTGTCGTGGACGCGCAGTTTTCCTGTTGGTTCGAAGGTGTTGGGGTCGAGGAAATGGAGCATCGAGGAGCCGTCGCTGATTATGAGGCGCTTGTCGTCGTGCGTGATTCCCCAGCCTTGGGTGGCGTACGCAAAGGCGTGCAGCAATTCGAAGCTGTTGCTGTCGTAAACGAATCCCCTATGCGATTTCCAGGTTAGCTGTATTATTCGGTTGCGGTGTATTGTTATTCCTTCGCCGAAGTACCTGTGCTTGAGCTTGCGGCGC